>DATJEQ010000093.1:0-4445 GCA_035496495.1 Polyangiaceae bacterium | reverse complement strand
CGATGGATTTCGGCATCAAGGTCAACATCCTGCGCTGCTTGGTCGATGCGGGCTGTCGCGTCACTGCGGTGCCCGCGAGCACCAGTGCCGCGGACATTCTCGCGCTGAAGCCCGACGGCATTTTCCTTTCCAACGGCCCTGGGGATCCGGCTGCCGTGGGTTACGCCGTGAAAACGATCGCGGATCTGCTGGGCAAGAAGCCGATCTTCGGCATCTGCTTGGGGCACCAATTGCTGGCGCTGGCGCTGGGCGGCAAGACGTACAAGCTGAAGTTCGGCCACCGCGGGCTCAATCAGCCGGTGAAAGATCTGACTACCGGCCGCGTCGAAATCACCTCGCAGAATCACGGCTTCGTAGTCGATGTGGATTCATTGGGGCCCAAAGCCGTCACCACGCACCTGCACCTGAACGACGGCACCAGTGAAGGGCTGAGCGTGGCCGAAGCGAAGGCGTTCAGCGTCCAGTATCACCCGGAAGCCGCAGCCGGCCCGCATGACGCGCTGTATTTGTTCAAGCGCTTCACGGCCAGCATGCTAGCCCAATAAGCGGGGGCCTTCCTTCAACCCCATGGCCAATTCGCCGCGAAAGATCCACTTCGTCAGCTTGGGTTGCCCGAAGAATCGGGTCGACTCCGAAGTGATGCTGGGCGTGGCCGAGCGCGCCGGCTACCAGCAGGTGACCGAAGCGGACGAGGCTGAAGTCATCGTCGTCAACACCTGTGGCTTCATTGACAGCGCCAAACAGGAATCCATCGACACTATTTTGGAGCTTTCGCGTCATAAGGAAAGCGGCCAGTGCCGCAAGCTGGTGGTCACTGGCTGCTTGAGCCAGAAATACTCCGGGGATTTGGCTGCGGATTTGCCAGAAGTCGACCATTTCTTGGGCTCGAGCGACATGCTCAAGCTGGGGCCGGTACTCAGCGATAAAGGCGCCGATCGCATGCTGGTGGGCAACCCGGCGGATTGGGTCATTTCCGCAACCGATCCGCGGCGTGTGAGCACACGCGGGCGCAGCGCGTACGTCAAGATCGCCGAAGGCTGCAATCGCAGCTGCTCCTTTTGCATCATCCCACAGCTGCGTGGAAAGCAGCGTTCGCGTGCAACCGATGATGTGGTGCGCGAGGTTGAAGCACTGGCCGCCGCAGGCGTTTTGGAGATCAATTTGGTCTCTCAGGACACCATCGCCTATGGACGTGATCTGGATCTGGGGGATGGGGCGTTGGCCTCGTTGGTGCGCCGCGTTGCCGATGTGCCCGGCATCCGTTGGGTGCGCCTGTTCTATTTGTATCCGGAAAAATTGACCGAGGATGTGATCGAATTGATTGCCGGGCACCCCAACGTGGTGCCCTATATCGATATGCCGCTGCAGCACGCCAGCGACCCGATCTTGCGTTCCATGCGCCGCGGCCATGGCGGCGATCGTCTGCGCAAGCTGGTTGAGCGGGTGCGCACGCACATCCCTCAGGTGACCTTTCGCACCGCGTTCATTGTGGGGCACCCGGGCGAAACTGACGCGGATTTCAAAGAGCTGTGCGACTTTGTGAGCTGGGCTCAATTTGACCGCATGGGCGTGTTCGTTTTTTCAGACGAACCGACGTCACACAGCTTCACTTTGCAGAGCAAGGTGCCGCAAGAATTGGCGCAAGAGCGCGCCTCACAGTTGATGGAGCTGCAGCGCCCGATCAGCCAAGCGCTCAACCGCAAAGCCATTGGTCGCTCTCTCGAAGTGCTAGTGGAAGGGCCGAGTGAGGAAGAAGAGCTGGTCATGATCGGTCGCCATGCGGGGCAAGCGCCAGACATTGATGGCTGCGTGTACCTTTCTGGCGCCACCGTTACTGGGGCCCCTGCCCTGCCCGGGCAATTGCTGCGAGGCACCGTGACGGATGCCACGGACTACGACTTGCTGTTGGAGATCGACAGCGAGATCGTCGCGGGATTCGCTCCCGACGCAGCCCAGGGCTCTGTGGGCATGCGCCCCAGCGATGGGCGCCGTGTTGGCTTACCGGTGGTTCGCGGATAAGCGCGCGGCCCCTCGCCGCTAGCCGCCGTCGCCCGCATCGGCGGGTGCAGCATTAGCCCCCGAATCAACGCAGCTGCTGCCCGCGCACGGCACGGGGGTGAGCGCAGCATGTGGGAACGGCACCACAACCTGCACCGGCTCACTGCGCTCGCCGCCCATCGCGTACCAAATCACAAATACATCGCCCGACTGCGCGCCGGCGTAGAACGCATAGTGCGTAGAAATCGTGGATTGCCCGTAGATCAACTGGGTACGCGCGTTCTGCGCGAGTACACGCACACCGAGATCATTCGTGGGGATGTTGCCCGAGAGCAGCGTCTGCCCATTGATCGGCACGGTGGGCTCAGCAGGCGAAGGCGGCGGCAGCGGTAAGGTCGGCGACGAAAGGCAGCTTGAAACCGCAGCGCTGGCCACAAAGGCCAACAGGAGAAGACGGCGACGCAGCCGGGGCATGGGACAGAGGCTAGCACGCAGCGTGCCGCGGTGGATCGCCGGGAATTGTCGGGCTTTTCGTCAGTTCCCAGCAAACCAAGTTGGCATCTCGGCCAACCCCGGCGTACCGGCATGCGGCACTGAGGAGCAGAGGCGAGCAGACCGAGCCCTGCAAAACACCAGCGATGGAATATTTTAGTGAAGATGAATCTATGCTAGAGGGGGCTCGTTGGGGTGACCTCATCCGTAAAACGAATGCCTCCCCCCACAGCCGTACAGGCAAATCGCAAAGATAGGGTCACTCATTACCGCCAGTATGATGCTAATGTTGAAAGACGCGTGGTGGGAATCAGGCCGCATTCGGTGGGAATTGCTCAGGCGCACAACCTGGGCCGGCCACCAGTGACGACTCTGGGATAGCGCTGAAATTAGGATGTCACTTCAAGACGGCAAGAACCCACCCAATTCTCCTGGATCCGATCTGGACGTCTTCGACGATCTGCAGAAGAAGAGTCCCTCGGCTGCTGGCAGGCCCCGCACCATGATTGGGATGCCGCCGGCACCACGTCTGCCCAGCCCACCCAGTTCAGCAATGGGGCGGTCGACCGTTCCACCTCCTCCCCCTCCCAGCCGCGCAAAGAGCGCACCGGCCCCAGTGAGATCGTCGAGCGGGCTGTCGTCACCCACCGCGCGCACGGTTCCCCCGCCGGCTATGGCTCCCAGCGCGCCGCGCCGATCGGCCCCGCCAGATATCTCGAGTCTGCCCCCAGCGGGCGTGGTCACCGCGCGGCCACCCGGGCAAAATCTTCCTCAGGTTAGTGGCGATTGGGATGACGAGCAGGAGAAGACAACCGTCTTTGACCGCGGCACTCAGGATGCTGCCGCCTCCCTGTTGCGCAGCGGACCGTCCTCTAGCCCCGATGTTCCGCCGCCCCCCATGTCGCGGCCGCCTGCTGCACTGCCCACTCCGGTGCGCGTACCCGCTCCGGGGCCCCAATTCTCAAGCAGCCAGGTTCCCACCGGCAAGATCGCTGCGGCACCGCCGGCTAGCGCCGTACAGCGGCCGGTGCAATCGGTCAGCCGTGCGCCACTCTACATCATGGCTGCGGCCGTGGTGGTCTTAGGCGCAGTGCTTGGATTGCTGCTGCGGCCCGCAAAGGGTTCTCTAATTGTCACCGTTTCGGGCGCCGGCAATCGCCCGATCGATGGCGTTGAGGTATTGGTGGATTCCCAGGTCGTTTGCAATGCCTCGCCCTGCCGCGTGAGCGACCTGAAAGCAGGCTCCCACCTGGTGCAGGCGCGCGCGGCCGGGCACAGTCCTTCATCCGAGATTGCAATTGGCATCGCGGGCGGGCAGGAGGCCGTTCACAATGTGACGCTCACGCGACTCGGGGGCACTGGCGTCAAAGTCAGCGCACAGGGCGCCGGGCTCAAGTTGTACGTCGATGGCAACGAGATTGGGCCGCTGCCCCAAGAGCTTTCCGACATGACGCCCGGGCAACACCTGATTCGTGTTGCGGGCAATGATCGCTACGCGCCGTACGAACAGCAAATCAATGTCCAAGTGGGCCAGGAAGAAACGATCGGCCCGCTGAGCTTGCGCGTAGTCAAAGGCCTAGCCACGATTCAAGCGGGCCAGGGCGCGAGTGAATCCCGCGTGACGCTTGAGAGCGGCAACGACCGTCGCACGTTGCCCACGTTCCCCATTCGTGTGGATATCCCAACCGATCGCGAACACACACTGGTTGCGGTGCGCAAGGGCTATACGACTTACCGCGAGAACTTGGTGTTCGAAGACGGCCAGGCGGAGAAGACCTTCGTCATCACGTTGACCAAGCTGGGTGAAGATGCTCCCGCTGAAGAGCCAGCGAGTGCCCCCGCGCCGGTCGCGGAGGCCCCCACGCCCAAGAAGGCCAGCGCCCCAGCCCCCGCACCCGCCCCCAACCCCCCTTCCACTCCCGCCACGCCTTCCCCGGCTGCGGAAGCCCCCAAGA
>DATJEQ010000092.1:0-10672 GCA_035496495.1 Polyangiaceae bacterium | reverse complement strand
GCGCGCCAGCATCGCCTCCAGCATTCGAACAAAGCTGGCCCCCACCACGTTCGAGGCGAGAAAGCCCACCACCGTGATCAACGCGATGGTGAGTAGAAAGCCAACGCCGGGGATCGATAAATTGAGGATGCCGTCGAGTTTGGCAACAATCCAATACACCACGTAAGCGGTGGTCGCCAAAGGCACCACAACAAGCACTCCACGCCCAAGATAACGAAGCAACAGTGTCGTCATCGGCGCACTATACGCGCAATACACGCGCGCCCCAAGCGCCGCACCTCAGGCGCGGGCAAGGGGCGATTATTACTAACGCTAATGACTGCTAACGCTGCGCTGTAGAGCGCAACAGCGGCACTAAGCGCGACGGCGACGCACGAACAGAGAACTGAGACCGACGAGCGTTAACAGTGAAGCAAACGAACCGGCTCGGTTGGACGGGGCCGCAATGCTACAACCACCGCTGCTGCTGGTGTTGTTACCCGACAGATTCTGTCCGTGGGTTGTGGTCGTGCCGGTACTCGTTCCAGTTCCGGTACCGGTGCCCGTGCCGCCCGTACCCGTCCCCGTGCCTGTACCCGTGCCGGTCCCCATTGGATTGCCTGCTGCGGCCATATCCGCGGGATCGATCTGCGTCTGGCCGATGCGCGGGAGCAAGGGCAACGGTGGCACTTCGCCGTCAACCTGTGTGCAGGCCATCGTGATCTTGGTGGTGTTGGTTGCACCATCGAAGGTCATTTGCGCCGTCGCAGCGTAGCCGGCCTCGCAGCGGCAAGTGGGATTCTGATTCATCAGAATGCACTCACCGTGGGCGCCGCAATCAAAGCCCGCGCAGCGAGTCGACGCGGCGTCTTCCACAGGATCCGACAGATTCTGGGTCATCGGTTCGCAGTACACATCCACTGAACCGGTTCCGGCACCAACGTTCGCGAGCAACCCGGTTGTCGTCGGGCGCGCCGTTGAGCCGTCACCTGCCGCACACGCGCAAGCGTCTTGCCCATCGACCGTCTGCACGCACACCCCTTGGCGACCACAATAAGTGAACGCGCAGGGTGGCGGGGGTGGCGGATCAAAGATGCACGTGTTCGTGCCCGCGTCGCCCGAAGGCGGCGGCGTGATGTCGTGAATGTTCGACACGTCTGCTTGATTGTCGGCCGGTTTGAAATACGGATCCGACGTCATTTCCTCAGCCGACATGCGAGTGTAAAAGCGCGTCAGGTAGGGGAACTTGCGCAGCAGAGCGAGCAATGCGTCGTTGGCATCAATCGCATCCTGGTTCTGCGGCACGCCCTGGTTCTGAATTTGCATCAAGAGATCGGCGGTGCTCTTGGCGTACTCCGTGACAAACCCCTGACCACCGACCTGATCCACGGCGCGCGACACCTCGGTGAGGTAGTTGTTCTGCCCGCCGTATCCCTTCACGCGAATCGACGAGTATTCGATCTGCACATCTTGGTAATTCTTCGGGCCGAAACGACGATTCGCGAATACCCAGGCCTTGATTCCCATCTCGGGCTGCGCCGCCACAGTGGTCAAACGAATTGGAATCATCGGCTCGCTACCGGTGTAGGTCATCGAAATCGGCTTGATGTCGGGCACCTGTGCTGTGGGCAAAAGCTTCATCGCCAAGAACATCAGGCCGTCGTCGACGTATTCCTGAATGAAGGGCTTCATCTTGTCAGTGATGCGGTAGTTGTTGTCCTGCAACCACTTGATCAGCACGTCTGCCGTATCGCCCTTGAGCACGACGGTGTCGTAGGGGCCCACGTCTTGATGCGAGACCACCGTCACCGTAGGAGGCGGAGACGCCGTGTTGTCGCCGCCTGAGGCAGCCGAAGGGCCGCCAGCGAGACCGGGTACGGCAAAGCACTGGCTGTTGTCGATGAACTGCGGCTGCGTGGCGACATCGAGCGCATTGAACACCAGGCTGGGGTACACGTCCCGAACTGGGTCACTGGGCACCGGCACGATCCATGAAAAATCGTCCTTGTCCCCCGCGTATTGGATGTTGACGTACGCAGTGACCGTGTTGTCTGCATTCACCGAGAAGATGATGCGCTCTGCGGTTTGGTCGACCGGAGTCTGCGAACAGAAGAAGCCGCCGCAAGCCGCTGCGGGCGATGAAACCAGCGACACGGAACCGACGCCCAATGCCAGCGCCACGATGGACGCGCGAAGACGGTGTGCAAAAAGAGCCATACATTCCCTCCAGGTACGATGATTAGGTCACCCCCTACCCTACAAGCTTCGTGCCAAAATTAGCATGTTGGACGCTACTAAGCTTCCCCTTAAGAATCAGGAACTTAGCGCACAATGTAGGCCACTTGTTCTCCGCTGCACTGTGCCAGCCTGTGCCAACCCTGATCGCGTCTGCCAATGGCACACACGGACCCACATTGAAGATCCGCAGTCAATGGAGCGTGCCGTCGCCCGGCAGTGGAGTGATGCCGCGACGCAGCAAAGCCTCGCCAATTTTTGCCGAGCCCGATCGTCTCCAACGCTCATACAGCTCAAGCAGCGACACCGGACCGCGCGCGGCTTGTGCGTGCAGCGAATCCGCCACCACTTGCAGTAACTTCGCAAACATTTCGAACTTGTGCGAAAGCTCTGAGAATACGTCGCTGCCGCCATGGGTGTTGAATCGGCGCAAGACCTGTGAGGCGTTTTCATATGCCACCGCGCCTAAGCCCGTTGCGTAGGAAATCTCCAACCCGCGCTGGCGCAAATGATCGGAAAAAAAGCCGCTCACCAGCAGCGCTTCGTCCCCCACGGCTCGCAGCTTGTTGAATCGATCCGCTGCGTGCGATTGCAGCGCCACCAGAAGGCTCACTCCCATGGGCTGACGCAGAAAGTCTTTTGCGCCCCGCGGTGCGGCGTAGTCCGTGAGCAATGCTGTGACATAGGCCTTACTGTCGAATGTCGCATCGTAGCCCTGCTCTTGTGCGGCGGCGCTCACCGCTTCACTGAAGAAGGCACTCACGCTGGGGCCAAACTCCAACGGCCCTTGCTCCTCGGGCTCAACCTCCAGTCGCTCAGCCTCCAGCTCGGGCGGCGGAGGCGGGTCGCCGACTTCACTCACGGTGAAGCCTCCAGCCAACCGAAGCTGCGCGCTGCCATCACGCCTCACGAGTGTAACTCACCTGCGCGCACGCGCAAAGATCCTACAGGGTGGGCGCAAATCGTGTAGGCGAATGGAAGCGTTACAACCACCCATGATTTGGGGTATGAACAGCTGTGGCTCGCGTTCCCCTCCCTGAAACTACGGTCGCAGCGCGGCTTGCTGGTGTGCCAGGTTGGAGCTTGAGCGAGGGTTGCCTTTATCGGCGCTTTGAATTCGCTGATTTCGTCACGGCATTTGCCTTCATGACCCAAGCGGCGTTCGCCGCTGAGAAGCGCAATCATCACCCGGACTGGCGCAATGTTTATCGGACGGTGGAAGTACGCCTTTCCACCCACGACGCGGGCGGCATTACGGATCTGGATTTTGCGCTTGCCGCCGATCTGAACGCCCTAGCGACAAGCTAACGCGCTCACTTCGACGTCTTGCTCGCGGCCTTCATGGCGAGCATTTTCAAGCGCAGCTTATATTCGCCAGCGTTGTATTGCTGCAATTCTTGCTGATAGGCATCGTCGACTTCTCGCAGTGCGCGCTTGCCTTCGCTGTAAGCGTTCTTGATCTCGGCTTCGACTTTGTCTTTCTCCAGCTTCTTACCTTCGTGTTGAAAGGCGTCCAACTTGTCAATGCCGAGCCATAGGCGGTTGATCTCGTCCACCTTGCTCTGGGCGAGATCGCGCGCCTTCTTGGCAGCCGCCTGCGCCCGAGTGACCGCCTCGTCTTCCTTGGCGAGGATTTCCTTGTCCAGGGTCGCAAGCTGCGCCTTATCGCCGCACATCTTAAAGCTGCGATCACGCCACTGCCGCGCCAACGCGGTATCGTCGACAGTCAGTGCTTGACGCGTCGTTTGCACCGCCTCGTCACATTTTTGTTTATCTTTGCAGGCACTCATGAGCACCGGCATCAGCACCAGACCACACACGGTAAAGAACCGGGCTTTGTCAGTCGTCGTTGAGATCTTCATATGCAAACCACCTGTGATCGCACCCCTTAACCCATCGGTTATACCACCAGCCTCAAGACTCTTGCGACCCGTAATTCAACCCATTTCGGCCCAATCTGCCATGGGCCAGAGGGCCCCTTGGCCAGAAGGCGGGGCCTGACGATTTGGCTGGATCAGCAAGCGCTGCACGACGAAACTTCGCCCCCATGAAGACTCTGCCCCTCACCCTCGCAGCAACCCTGTTCGCCTTCAGCCTCGCTGGCTGCAACAAGAAGACCGAAGAAGCCCCGGCGGCGGAGAAACCGGTACCTGAGACACAGGCAGCGAAGCCGGCAGAGAATCCAGCGGCCAAGGCAGCAGCCGCAACAACGCCTCCCGCAGCGCCCGGCGCAATGCCGGCTCCCGCAGATGTGGCAGCTCCCCCGGCGGACGCCACCAAATCCGCTACTGGGCTTGCGAGCAAAGTGCTGCAAGCGGGCACTGGCACTGAGCACCCCGCAGCCGTCGACACCGTTGAGGTCAATTATACGGGGTGGACTAAGAACGGCACGATGTTCGACACCTCAGTTGGCCGCGGCCCAGCAAAGTTTCCTTTGAACGGCGTGATCAAGGGTTGGACAGAAGGTGTGCAGCTGATGGTCCAAGGCGAGAAGCGTCGTTTTTGGATTCCGGCGGATCTCGCTTACGGCAACACGCCCATGCGACCTGGGGCACCCACAGGCGATCTCACCTTTGATGTCGAGCTGTTGAGCATCACCAAGGCGCTCCCACCACCAGAAGTGCCCAGCGACGTGAAGGCGGCTCCCGCCAGCGCTAAGAAGACCGCATCCGGCTTGCGTTACCGCGTGCTGCAAAAGGGCAAGGGCACTAAGCATCCCGTGGCCACTTCGGTGGTGGAAGTACAGTACAGCGGATGGACCACTGATGGCCAGATGTTCGACAGCTCTGTAACGCGCGGTCAACCCGCTCGCTTTGGGCTCAACCAAGTGATCAAGGGCTGGACCGAAGGTGTGCAACTGATGGTGGAAGGCGAAAAGACGCGCTTTTGGATCCCAGGTAACATGGCCTACGGCGATACGCCCAGTGGCGGCGGGCGCCCTTACGGCCTGCTGGTGTTCGACATCGAGTTGCTCAAGATCATTCAATGACAGCGCAGGCAGCAGCAACGCGCCGCGAGTTCCTGCTAACCCAATGCCGAGTTTCACCTGCAGCAGCTGTGGAAGAGATTTCCAAGTTGCTGCAGAGGCATTGATCAAATACCCGGGGTGGAAGCCGCGCATTTGCTTGTCGTGTAAAGACAAACGCGCGCAAGCGGGGGGCAGCGCTGGCGGCGGCAAGAAACCTCCGCGCACAAAGACCAGTGAAAAGACCGCGTATAGCGCGTCGTACTCGCGTGAAGAGAACCTCACCGTGGCCCAGGTGCTCGAGCGTTACACCGAAGGCCCAGCCGATGGCGTATTCACCGATGGCGCCGCGCACCCGAACCCCGGACACGGCGGCTGGGGTGCCGTCTACGTGCAGGAGGGAAAGATCCTCGCGGAGCGTTGGGGTCAAGAACCTGACACCACAAACAACCGCATGGAGTTGATCGCGCTGATGGAGGGCACGAAATTAGTGCCCGAAGGCACGAGTGCCGTGCTGTGGACGGACAGCCAACTGTGCGTAAAAACCTTCAACGAATGGGCTGAAGGCTGGGCCGCCCGCGGCTGGAAAAAGAAGACCGGCCCCGTGAAGAACCTCGATTTGGTCAAAGATCTCTACGCCATCCTGAAATCCCGCCCACAACTCGAACTACGCTGGATCAAAGCCCACTCCGGCAACCGCTGGAACGAATACGCCGATTCCCTGGCCTCCGCATACCGACGCAGCGAGCGCTGAGCCATTGCGAAGCCTACTGGCACAGGCTCCCACTCACTGGCCGGGGGGCGGTTTGACCGATCTGCGGTGACTGCTGGTGATATCCGGGATCAAGCTCACTACGCGCTGCACCCATTGCTCAGCTGATTCGCCCTCCCCCCAGACACTCGCGCCGATGGTGAGCCGTACCCGAGAAGCGCTGTCGGGGCTTTGCATTTCCTTCAAGCTCTGTTCCAAGCGCTCGCATAGCATATCGACATTAGGCAGCACCGTATCCACCAGGGCAACCGCCAACCGATCTTGCGAAAAGCGCGCAACAAAGTCCTGTTTGCGCAGAAACGACGCGGCGACGCACACTCCGATTTGCTTGAGCAAATTGGGGTCATTCTTGGAGGGGTCTTGATCCATGGTGAGATTCAGCTGCACCAGGATCAAGCTGGGCGGAGTGGCGAACAACGGGCCCAGATCCACCAGCCTTTGCAAATGACGCCCGAGCGCTTCGCGATTGTACAAGCCGGTCGCTGAATCCATTGTCGCGTCAATGCGAGGCTCGCTCAGCTCTGCTTTGATCGCTCTGACCTGATCACCCATCAAGCGCACGCGATTTTCTGCCCGAGCGCGACGCGAGGCGTTCGTTTCCGAGAGCGCCGTGAGCAACGCTGAAGCCGCATTTTGCACAGCCTGCAGATCGTTGGTGGCCAGTGCGGCACTCATCGCCCGCGATTGCTCTTCGATGCGTGACGACTCCTGCGCGCTCGCTTGCAGCTCATCGGACACACCACGACCGCACACCTGCACCACCTCGCGCAGAGCACCCAGGCTGGTGTTCACTTGCTCAGCCCGATTGGCTTCTTGAGTACCGATCAACGCCACCAGCGCTGGCCAATCCGCGCGCACTTCTTTTGCGCCCGCCTCACCCCTCATGTTGGCCAAGAGCCCTTCAACGCGCTGCGCCCAGCCGTCGCACTGCTCCGACCACTTCTCCGCCGGGATGTCGTCCGTATCGAAGGTGTGATGCCCCAACGCCTTGAGAACGTGCGCGAATGCTTCCAGCGCCCGAGCTCCCTGCTCAAACTGATTGTCGCCCTTTTGGGTTTTCCACCAACTCATGAATCCTCAAATAAGCCCAACCTATAAAAAGCCCAACTTAAGAAAAGGCTCCGCCCAAGCCTAATGTTTTTGCCTGGGAAAAGCGCCCGCCTCCGCCCGCCGATGGGGGCACTGCGTGTTCAGGCAATGCCCATACAACTCATATTTATGCATCTTCAACTCAAACCCGAAGCGCTTAGCAACGCGGGCCTGCAGCTCTTCGATCATCGGCTCCTCAAACTCCTGAATGACACCACAGTCAACACAGATAATGTGGTCATGGTGTGAGGTTTGATCAGCGAGTTCGTAGCGCGTGAACCCACCCCCGAATTTCGACTCCTCAACAATGCCCCCGGAGGCCAGCATTTTCATGGTGCGGTAAACGGTCGCGTAGCCCACCTTGGGATCAGCGCGGCGCACCTGCTCGAGCAGCTCTTCAACTGTGAGGTGGGAGGGGGCGTGAAAAAGGGTGTCGATGATCAAGCGCCGCTGGTCGGTGGAGCGCAGGCCCTGCTCGGCCATGTAGGCATCCAGGCGTTTGCGCAGGACTTGCCTGTTGGGGCCTTTGTGCGCCCCGATCGGCGCCATGCCGTCTTCCTTCCCCTTGCCCATGCTGACGGTGATACCAACGTCTGCCGGAGGGTCAAGCAGCGGCATTTAACTGGGATCCGCAGCAGGATTTCGATGTTATTGCCCCCAAGAAGCCGTCCGCTAGCCGACGCGCAGTTCCAGGTCAGCGAGAATTGGCCGATGATCGGAAGCCGTCGCCGCCAGCTCCATACGCGGCACTTGCCAGTGCTGCAGCCGCACATCGCCGCGAGCAAACAGCCCGTCGAGCGGACGCAGCGGGAAGGCAGCGGGGAAGGTGTTGGCCAACCTACCGAGCCGCACCAAGCCCTGAGGCTGCAAGAAGCGCGGCCCCAAAGTGCCCCACAGATCGTTCAAGTCTCCGCCCACCACCAGCGGCGTATTGTGGTGCACGTGGGCAAACGGCTGGCACTGCAAGAAGCGCTTGAGCTGCTCACCGCGCTCGGAGCCGGCGAGCCCCAAGTGCATGTTGTAGACTACCAGCGAGCGGCTCTGGGCGTCCTCTTTGAAATGCACGCGCGCTTTGAGCAAGCCCCGCTTCTTTCTGCCACCAATGGTCAGATCCACATGCTCAACTTGCGACAGCGGCCATTTAGAAAGGATCAGATTGCCGTACCCACCGACTTTGAATTGATGCTCGGGGTGATAAGCCCAATGGCCCATACCCAATGTCTCGGCGAGCATTTGGGCTTGGTTATGATGGTTCGCCTGCGGCAATCCCTCGGAGACTTCTTGCAGTAGCGCCACATCCGGCGAGTAGTGCTCCAGAAGCGCGATGATGCGCCACGGATCATACCTGCGATCCACCCCGCCGATGCCTTTGTGGATGTTCCACGTCAGTATGCGCAGAGTGGCCCAGTGGGCGCGTGTCATCAGCACGTTTTATACCATGATCGATGCTTGACGGTGGCGATTTGTGCGCCTACGAGCAGTACGTCATGAACCTCTGCCAGCGCGAAGGGAAGATCGGTGCAAAACCGACGCGGTCCCGCCGCCGTAACCGGGGACGAAATCAGCAACTGCCACTGGGCATGCAGCCTGTGCTGCAATCTGGGAAGGCGCTGAGAGTAGAACGATCCGGAAGCCGGAACACCTTACGCTGCGCAGCAACCCCAGTGTCTTCTTCGAAGGAGAGAAGTCATGCGCAGTTATCGTTCCCTACTCACCCTACTAATCCTCACCTCATCCCTCAGTTGTAGCGAAAAGGAAGCTGCACAGCCCGCCTCTCATCACCGCGTGAATGCGGATTCCGGCGCGCCCAGCGGCACTGATGCGATCAACGGTGGTGCGATCAACGGTGGCGCGATGAACGGTGGCGCGATGAATGGTGGCACGATGAACGGCGCGGGAGGCACGGCGCACGGCGGGCTCGATGCCGACACCCCGCGCACCCTCGACGGCAGTTTCGGTCCTGAGAATGACGGCGGAAGTGCTGTCCCGAGCAGCGCAGACGGCGGATACAGTGGCGGATTGATGCGCCTTTCGGCGTATGAACCGGCCGCGGGGCAACCCGGCTCAACGGCAGTTGCCAAAGACGATCCGCGCATCGTCGCGTGGGCCACAGGCTATGTCGCTCCCGTCGCTTTCGGCACCGATGCAGACAGCCAATGGCGCGATCCTCACAACGCTTTGGGCCCCGCTGAAGGGAACACCAACGATGTCACGGCGCTGGGCAATGGCGGCGTGATGGTGCTTACCTTTGATTCGCCAATCAAAGATGGCAGCGGGTTTGATTTCGCGGTGTTTGAAAATGGTTTCAGCGACGATTTCATCGAGCTAGCTTTTGTGGAGGTCTCGAGCGACGGGCAGCACTTCGTGCGCTTTGATTCCGCTTACTTGGGAGAAGATCCGGTTCCGCAATACGGCACCCAGAGCCCGGAGTTGATTTCTGGTCTGGCTGGAAAGTATCGTGTGGGATTCGGCACGCCGTTCGATTTGGCGACGCTGAAAGGCAAAACCGCGGTTCGTCAGGGTGAGGTCGATCTCCAGCACATCACGCAGGTCAGGATCGTCGACATCATTGGGGACGGCTCTGAGCTCGACAGCTTTGGGCACCCTATCTACGATCCCACTCCCACTGTGGGCTCGGCCGGTTTTGACCTTGACGCCATCGGTGTGCTGCACAATTAGCTCGTCTCTTCAGCAGTGAAAAAGCTTCTGCTCTTCGATCTCGACGGAACGTTGCTGCTCACTCATGGCGCCGGCGTGCGCTGCATGCAGCGTGCGGGTCAGCGGATTTGGGGCGAGCAGTTTTCGCTCGATGGCATTGCCTTCGGTGGAGGGCTCGATCCGCTGATCCTGGCGGAAGCGTTGCAAAATTTGGGCCTTGAGCTGGATCCGACACTGCACGAGCGCTTTCAGGTGGTCTACGAAGCGGAGCTGCGCGGTGAATTCGCGCAAAACCCAACGGTGCAAGTGCTGCCGGGCATTGCCGCGCTGTTGGAGCAAGCCAGGGATCACGAGCGCTCCATTTTGGGTTTGCTCACGGGCAATTATGCGCCCACCGGCATCGCCAAGCTCGCGGCCGCCAACATCGATCCGGATTGGTTCCGAGTGAAGATCTGGGGCGACGACGGCCCTACACGGCCGGATCTGGTGCGCGTGGCGATGGAGCGCGGCGGCAACATCGCTCCAGAACACGTCGTGGTCATCGGCGATACACCACGCGATGTCGATTGCGCCCACAAGAACGGCTGCAGTTGCGTGGCAGTCGCCACTGGGGGCTACAGCCGCGCCGAACTTGAACAAGCCGGTGCCGATATCGTGTTCGACGATCTCAGCGACCACGCCGCCCTCTGGGCGTTCATTCACGGATAGAAGGCACTCGCAAATTGAGGGCGCACAAGGCCAGATGTAGCCGGCCTTGTGCGTTGTTGTTGCGCCGCTCAGCCGCCGTCGCCGGCATCAACCGCTGCGTCCGGCATGCTGGCATCGGGGACGCTCGCATCGGGAACACCGGTGCTGGCATCGGGGATGCTCGCATCGGGAGTGCTCGCGTCAGGCCCTGAACCAGGAGGCGTCAATTTCGTCCAAGCGAACATGCCGCCACAGCCCGATTGATCGGGGTGCGTCGCATCCGCGCG
>DATJEQ010000091.1:0-7793 GCA_035496495.1 Polyangiaceae bacterium | reverse complement strand
GCCGGGCAAACGGTGAAGAACGATCTGTGCGAGCATTTCGCGTTCAGTCGCCAAGAGTTGTATCAGATCGTCAAGGTCACCAAAGCTAAAGATTTTGACGAGTTATTGGCGTCGCACGGCAAGGGTAACGGTTGTGAAGTTTGTAAACCCGCCGTGGCCTCCATTTTGGCCAGCGTGCACAACGAGTTGATCCTCAAGCACGCGACCCTTCAAGACACCAATGATCGCTTCCTGGCGAACATTCAGCGCGGCGGGCTGTATTCCGTCGTGCCGCGCGTACCCGCCGGGGAAATCACGCCGGATCAACTGATCACGATCGGCGCAGTAGCCAAGAAGTATAACCTGTACACCAAGATCACGGGCGGGCAGCGCATCGACCTGTTCGGTGCCCAGCTCAATCAGTTGCCGGACATTTGGGCAGAGTTGGTGGAAGCGGGTTTCGAGAGCGGGCACGCCTACGGCAAAGCGATGCGCACGGTGAAAAGCTGCGTGGGCAGCACCTGGTGTCGCTACGGCGTGCAGGATTCAGTGGCATTCGCCGTGCGGATTGAGCAGCGCTACAAGGGCATTCGGGCGCCG
Organism: Polyangiaceae bacterium; assembly: GCA_035496495.1. Lineage (GTDB taxonomy): Bacteria > Myxococcota_A > Polyangia > Polyangiales > Polyangiaceae > SZUA-265. The sequence continues at coordinate 7,214 of DATJEQ010000091.1, read as the reverse complement.
CACAAGCTGAAGTCTGCCGTGAGCGGCTGCATTCGCGAATGCGCCGAAGCCCAAAGCAAAGACTTTGGCCTGATCGCCACCGAGAAAGGTTACAACTTGTACGTGTGCGGCAACGGCGGGGCCCGCCCGCGTCACGCTGATCTGCTCGCTGCGGATCTCGATGAAGACACGGCCATTCGCTACATCGATCGCTTCCTGATGTACTACATCGCAACGGCGGATCGCTTGATGCGCACCGCAACCTGGCTCGACAAGATGGAGGGCGGCATCGAGCACCTGCGCGACGTGGTGATCAACGACCGCTTGGGAATTGGTGAGCAGCTGGAGCGCGACATGCAGCACCTGGTCGCCACCTACCGCTGCGAATGGGCGGAAGTCGTCAACAACCCTGAGCTGCGCGCGCGCTTCCGTCATTTCGCAAACTCGACGGACGAAGACCAAGACGTGCAATTCGTGATCGAGCGCGGTCAACGCCGCCCCGTGGATTGGCCGAAGAAAGAGGAGAAGACCGAGCCCGCTGGGCCGGCGATCAAGTTCAAGTTGCCTGTACTGCAGACCAGCTGGGTACGCGTCGCCCGCGTGACGGATGTGCCCAAAGAGGGTGGCATCGCCATTCGCCATGGAAAGGCTCAGATCGCCCTGTTCAACTTCGCTTCGCGCGGGGAATGGTACGCCACGCAGAACACCTGCCCGCACATGAAAGAAGCGGTGCTCGCGCGTGGGTTGATCGGCGATCAAGCGGGGAAACCTAAGGTGGCGTGTCCCATTCACAAGAAGGCGTTCTCGCTGGAGAGCGGCGATTGCTTGAGCGGCGACTCGATGCACATCCGCACCTTCCCAGTGAGAGTGCAGGATGGCGCCGTCTACGTGGAGCTGCCTCCCGTGGAGATCATTGAGCAGATGGTGCCCTGTGGGCACGAGCACCCCAATGCTTCTGTAGAAACGCTCGATCCGGCGCCGCCGTCGTCACCCCCCGGTACATTCCCGCTCGCCTCTTAACCGTCAGCAAGTCCTTGCTTTGCCGAACAGCCCAAAAGAACAGGAAAGAAATGGAAAAATCCCAACGCATTAACCTTTTTAGCTTTCGAACCCCGGCCATGCGCGCGTTCCACATGAGCTGGAGCGCCTTTTTTCTCTGTTTCTTTGGCTGGTTCGGTATCGCGCCGTTGATGGCCTACGTGCGCGACGATCTGCACCTTTCTAAAGAGCAGATCGGCAACACCATTGTCGCTTCCGTGTTTGCTACCATCTTTGCGCGGCTGATCGTCGGCGTGTTCTGCGACCGCTTCGGCCCCCGGCTGGTGTACACCTGGTTGCTGATCGTGGGCGCGTTCCCCGTGATGGGCATTGGATTGGCCCACAGCTACGAGTCGTTCCTGTTGTTCCGTTTGGCGATTGGTATGGTGGGCGCGTCGTTCGTGATCACGCAGTATCACACGTCACAGATGTTCGCCTCCAACGTGGTAGGCACCGCGAATGCCACCACGGCAGGTTGGGGCAACATGGGCGGCGGTGTGACGCAAATGGTCATGCCCACGGTGGCCGCGGGCTTCCTTGCGCTCGGTTGCAGCGCTGCGCAGAGCTGGCGGCTGGCCATGGTGGTGCCCGGCGTGTTGATGCTGATCGCGGCCCTCTGTTACTTCAAGCTCACTCAAGATACGCCGGCCGGCAATTTTGCGTTGCTGCAGCGCACGGCGAGCAAGAGGGAAGATTCGCGGCGCGCCTTTTTGCAGGCGGCAAGCGATCCTCGCGTCTGGGCACTGTTCGTGATCTACGGCGCGTGCTTCGGGGTGGAAATCACCATCCACAACGTGGCGGCATTGTACTTCGTGGATAACTTCCACTTGAGCCTGCAGAAGGCCGGCTTGGTTGCAGGCTCATTTGGCATCCTTGCGCTGTTCGCGCGCACTTTGGGCGGCTTCGGCGGTGATCGCGCTGGCATGCGCTTGGGGCTCAAGGGCAGAGCGAGCTTTTTGGGCGCCGTGCTCTTGTGTGAGGGCTTGGCGCTGCTCGTCTTCTCTCAAGCGCGCTTGTTGCCGTTCGCGGTGGCGAGCCTGCTCGTGTTTGGCTTGTTCGTGCACATGTCGGCGGGGGCAACGTACTCCGTCGTTCCGTTCATCAATCGCCGCGCGCTGGGGGCGGTGGCTGGCATCGTGGGCGCGGGGGGCAATGCGGGCGCCGTGTTAGGTGGGCTGCTCTTCCGCTCCTCGATCACGACCTCCACGGCGTTCATGTGGTTGGGTGTCGCTGTGGTTCTCGCTTCTTCTTGCGCGCTGCTGCTTCGCTTCAACGCAGGCGAAGAGGTCGCGGCGCGCGAGAGCCTGCCCGGCGACTTGGCGGTCACGCCTGCTCCGGCGGAATAGCGAAAGAAAGGGGCCCGCGCGCAGAGTTGCTGCGGCGGGCCTCCCAATTCGCCCTACTTCATTTCACCGAGATTCAGTTCGTCCAGGTTGAGCCCTGCACGAAGGTGATTTCCGGTGCACCCTGCACGCCGGCGCGTTGCATGGTTTCCTTCAAGTCGGCGGAGCCAGCAAACGCCTTCAATGAATCGATCGATGCGGCCTGCAAGTAGATAACGACCAGATTCGGGTCACTGCTCGCGCGGTTGACCGCGTGCCCGACAATGCCGGCATTGGCGCGGGCCGATGCGTGACTGTCAAACGCTTGCTTCCAGGTGGAATAGTCCGCGACGCGGTGCTTCACAATCACGCCGGCCAGCGCGCGATCCTTCACCGTCAGATCTTCCACCGGGGTGATCGCGGCGACTTGAACCGCGCCTTTGACGCCGGCGCTCTTCATGGTGGCTTTCACATCGTCGTTCGCCATGAACGCGGCGAGGGCGTCGGCGCTCTTCGCGGCCATGTACACATGGAGCAGGTTGGGGTTCTCCGCGTTGCGATTGACGTGCGCTGAGGTCACGCCGGCGCTGCGACGCGCTGAAGCATGGGCGTCGAAGGCGCGCTTCCAGCTGGCAAAGTCTTCCACCTCATGGGTGACGACGACGGCAGCGCTGGCTGCGGGTTGGGCGGCAGTGTTGGTTTGAGTTTGCATTGTGTTGGTCTCCTGGTTTGGGGCCGCACCCCCAAGGGCCAGCCGTTGATAGAGACTGTTTACCTAGCAATACTTCACTTGTAAATAGTTTTTTGAAGTTAATATTCTGTACTGTACATTTGACAACGGTATAATCCGGCCCTAAAGGGTAAATATGCCCAAGAAGACCGCGAAATCCGGGGACCCACCCCCCAAGCACTGGCCCCAGATCCGCATGCTGCGAGCCCTGTCCATCGCCGCGGAAGCTTTCCGGGAGTCGCACCGGGCCTTTCTGGAGGAGGGTTTTGGGCTGAGCTTGTCGGATTTCGACGTGATCGCCACCTTGGGCAACACCCAGGGCATGCGCATGAAAGATATCGCCGCGCACATGATGACTTCTTCCTCGGCCTCGAATGTGACGCGGGTGTGCACCGGCTTGGAGAAGAAGGGCCTGGTGGAGCGTCAACGATCGCCGGAGAGCGATCGCGAGGTGCTGGCGCGGTTGACGCCCAAGGGTCAGGCGCTGTTTGAGGAAATCTTTCTTCGGGTGGCGCATTTCACCCGCGCCTTTGCCGACAGCGCATTGCCTACCACTTCAGATCAAGAGCAGGTGACCGAGCTGCTGCGTCGGTTCATCGACAACGCCAAGGCGGCCAATCAGGCTAGAACCTGACAAAAGCTGAACAGTGCGGTTCAGGCGCGCCGGCCCAATTCTTCGAACAAGCGCTCGAATTCATCGACGTTGTCGTCGATGAACGACTGCGCGGTGCGCGCGGCCTCAGCGCGGTAGTCGCCCTCCAATGTGGGCGTTTGCCCTAATGGAAATGCTTCCACGGTCATGTCGTCGAAACTGCGTACGCGGCACACGAAGACCACGCCGCTGTCCTCAGCTTCGGGGTGCTCAACGACGACCCGCAATACAACGGCGTCATCTTCAATACTTGGCCCATCCACCACAGCGCTTCGGTGCGACATGCGCCGAGCGTACTTGGCTGGCGCGGCCCAAGGTAGCGAATATTTTGCGGCCATGGCGGAAATGCACAGCACTTCCGCGGTTTTCACGGCAGGGAAGAATGAGCCAAGGCGGGGCGTAGAGGTCTCTGAGGCTATGGCAAAGATCTATCAGGGTGCGTTGGCGGCGCTGCACGATGCGTGTCGGTTTGCTCGCAGGGTTGCGCGCGTTGCAGCGGGCTTGATGTTGCTGGTCGGTTCATGGTGTACGGCAATCGTCGCAGCGGTGTACCTGGCGAACGGTGGATTGGCTGCGTTGGGTGAGCACTTGACGGGCGTTGATGACGCGAGCTTGGGTGCTCAGAAATTCACGCATTGGGCGTTGGTGTTGTTTGGCACCTCGCTGGTGCAGCTGGTGGCCGCGCTGTTCCTCTTGAAAGCGAAGGCGAGTGGCTTCGTTGCCGCGGTCGCGGTGCTGAGCTTTGGCGTGTGCTTGTACGATCTGCAGTATGTTCCGCTTCACGTCATGGGGCTGCTGGATGCTGCCAGTATTGTCGGCTCGTTCTTCGCGTTCCCCGTCGCGCTGGGCATGCGCCGCAAAGCGGCATTGGCCGCCGCTACTCCACGCTGAGGATCAGCCCACACTGACGATTACTGAGGTGCGCGGGCCTTGTGGCGTCGTCACTTCGACTTCGTCGCCTTGAGAGAGGCCTAACAGGGCGGCGCCCAGCGGGCTTTGCGTCGTCAGTGCTTGGTATTCTACGCCGCTCAATGTGATGCGCTGACCGCCGGCAACCGGGATCAGAAAATAGTGCCGCTGCGCTTGGGATTCACCGGGCGCCCCAGCTAAACAAACGACGGCACCTTGGGCAATCGGATCGCCGGCTTTGAACGCTCTGAGCGGGAGCGTGTTCAGTCGCGTCACGGCCTGTTCGAGCTGCAGCACGCGTTCGCCGTGCCCGCGCGCAATGTATGAGGCCTCGGTGGCGCGCATGTCCTTATCGCCCTCTGCACGATTCTCTTCATGCGTCGCCCCAGCGGCGGCATCGCGAGCGCGCTCGTTTGCTCGTTCGAGCTGCGCCTCAAGCTCCTTCTTGAACAGGTCGAGCAGCGCCTGTTTGTCGAGCTTGCGCGCCATGGGGGGCGGGAGCCTAACAGAATCGGCGCGCTAATGGTTCAGCGCGCCAATGGTCAGCGTGCGGAACTTTCACTGCGCAGATCGTTAGCCGGCCGGGCGAAAGAGCAGGAACAGCAGCAAGAGCAGCACCAACAGCCCGACTCCTCCGCTCGGATAATAGCCCCAGCCTCGGCTATATGGCCAGACTGGGGCTGAAACGAGTGCGGCAAATAGCAACACGACGAGCAAGAGCGTCATAGAAGCGCGGCTCAGCGATGTTCACAAATCTGCGATTGGGTGCACGCCGCGATGCGCGCGAGCGACTCAAACGGATTGCCACAGTCTTCATTTTTAATCCGGGTCATGCACTCGTCGAGCTGTTGCTGATCGACTCCGCCCGAACATTCTCGCGCGTTTAAATCGTCACGCCAGTCGTTTCCAATCACGGCTTCGCAATCACCAAATGACGAATATTTCTTGCCCGAGCCGATGTTGTTGCAGCGTTGCTCTCTCATGCAGCGCGATTGGGTCAAGGACGAAGCGGCTGAACGCGTCTCGCGCGCTGCAGTGCTATTTTGCGCTGTGCTATTGGGCCCGGAACGGTTTTCCGTCGGTTGGCCTTCCATTTCTGACGACCGATTCCGCTCAGAAGCTTGTCGCTCGCTGTATTCGTTTTGAGCGCCGTATTGGCTTGGAGCGTTGTTGGCCGATGATGCGCTGCGGTCGTTGTGCTTGCTGCAGGCCAGCGCAATCGTTGCAAAGCATGCAATGGTAATAATGTTGGGGGTTACGATGTTGGAATGGAGTGTCATGTCACCTCTTTGGGTTAAAGGGTGCTCGGCTCCATGCAGGCATCGTGCCGGGGCAAATCAGTGAACATCACAAATGACGAAATGCCACACCGCGCCCTCGATCCCTTTGAGGCGTCATGTCCCAATGAGCGTCTGCGGAATGCTTGCGTGCGCCGAAGAAGGCCGCGTGTGTGGTTACCAAGCCTGCTGCTACGTGACCGCCACCTGCACGAACGGCTTCTGGCAAACCCGAATCGCCTGTCCACCCTGAGGGCGCACTGCCTCGCCGGCGAAGGGAGACGTGGTAGCGTCTTCGCAATGGCCGCGACGTTGCACTTGTTCACGGATTTCGTCTGTCCCTTCTGCTTCATTGCTGAACACAGCACGGTGCCGCAGTTGCTTGCGCGGTACGACTTGGAGCTGAACTGGTGCGGATTCGAGCTGCACCCGGGCACGCCCCCTGGCGGCCGCCCGCTTTCTTCATTATTCCCCGGTGTGAATCTGGCCGCGATGCATGCGCAGACGAAGCGCTTTGCGGCGAGCTTTGGCGTCACTGGGTTCGAGCCGCCCAATCGCTTACAGAATTCGCGCCGCGCATTGGCTTTGGCGGAAGTGGCGCGCGAGCAAGGGTGTTTGCAGGCGCTGCGCACAGCGCTGTTCGACGCACATTGGCGTCACGGTGCCGATTTAGAAGACAGCGCGACGTTGCAGCAACTGGCATCCAGGGTGGGAATGGACGCACCGGCGGCTCTCGCCCAGGCGGACACCCCGCAGGTGCTCGCGTTGGTTGATGCGCGTCAACAAGAGGCGCGTCGCAACGGCGTTACGGGGATCCCCACGTTCGTGATCGGCAAATCACGCGTGGTGGGCTGCCAGCCGTACACGGCCCTCGCTGCAGCCGCCGAGCGCGAGCAAGTGCCGCACCGCCGATAGCGCGCGTCAATGCGCCGGGCGCGCGCCGAAGGGGGTCTGCGGCATGAACCTACATGCGGAATTCGTCATTGAGATCAAGGCCTTAAAGCCTTGGTTGAGTTCGCGTTAAGGTTAGGCGAAAGTATTTAAGCCCCGTGGGCCTCTTGGGGCATTCAATACCTGCCGTTTACTGGTGGGAGTAGCTCGCGTTGCGTCTTGAAGGAAGCGTTCATGAATCGGTCCTTTGCTCTCTTGTTGTGTGTGTTGGTGGGGATGGTTACCGCGTGCGGCGGTCGCCCAGTGGTCAGCGGAACTGAAGCGGCTGGGGGACAACCCGATGCAGCGATGATGCATCGCGACGGCTCGGTGCCGATCGACAACACGCCAATGGGGCTCGGCGATACCGATGCCTC
>DATJEQ010000090.1:0-4043 GCA_035496495.1 Polyangiaceae bacterium | reverse complement strand
CGCCCCCGACGACCTGGCGGTGCAAAAGCGCCTTGAATACATCGAACGGCGCACAAAAACGGACGCCCCACATTGACGTGGAACGCCCACGGGCACAAAAAGCAATCCCTATGGCCTCGGAACGCGTTGAACGCATCGCTGTGATCGGGGCCGGACAAATGGGCAGCGGCATCGCACAGACTTGTGCCACGGCTGGTTACACCGTCGCGCTTTGCGATCTGGATGAAGCGCGCGCCCAGGCGGCCCGCTCGCGGATTGAAGCGGCGCTTGAGAAGGCGACTGCTCGCGGCAAATTGAGCGTTCAAGCCGCTTCTGAAGCGCTGGCGCGGCTTCAAGCAACGAATCTGCCACAAGCGCTGGCCTCAGCGGATCTCGTGATTGAAGCCGTGACCGAGGATCCCGAGCTCAAACAGCGATTGTTCCGCGAAATCGACGCCCAGCTTCCCCCAGGCGCGCTGATCGCGTCGAACACCTCGTCGATTTCGATCACGCAGCTGGCCGCTTGTACCCATCGTCCCGAGCAGGTGATTGGGCTGCATTTCATGAACCCGGTCCCCATCATGAAGCTGGTGGAAATCGTGTTGGGCGAGCGCACCAGCGAAGAGACACACCAACGCATGCAGCTGCTCGTCCAGCAGCTGGGCAAGACGGCTGTGGTGAGCAAAGATCGCCCCGGATTCATTGTGAATCGGGTGTTGATTCCCCTGCTCAACGAAGCCTGCCTCACCCTGCAGGAAGGCGTCGCCAGCGCGGAGGACATCGACGCAGCCGTACGCCTGGGGCTGGCTCACCCGATGGGCCCACTTGAACTCGCCGATCTGATTGGCCTCGATACCGTGCTCGCGATCACCGAGGTGATGCGCACCGGGCTGCACAGCGACAAGTATCAAGCCCCTGCGCTACTGAAGGAAAAAGTGGACGCGGGCCACCTGGGCCGCAAAACGGGCGAGGGCTTCTACCGCTACGACGAACGCGGTACGAAGTTAGGCAATAATTAGGCTAAATCAGCGAGCGCGATTGTCGATCACTCCGTGCCCAGGGCGATGCCCCGGGCACCTGGTTGTGTCGCCCCGTTGGGGCGAGAAGTCGCGTTGCTTCGTAAGCGCCAACGGCGCGTAACACCTGGAGCCCGCGCAACGCGCGGGGCGGGCGGATGTGTCGCTACTTGATGCGGTGTCCAAGAATCATGATCGCTGATTTTAGCCGACCGCCAAGAGCTCGACTTCGAAGACCAACGTCGCGCGCGGCGGAATCACCGGCGGGTAGCCGCGCTCGCCATACGCCAAGTGATGCGGAATGGTGAGCTTGCGAATGCCGCCGATTTTCATGCCGGCGACGCCTTGATCCCACCCCTTGATCACCTGCCCCGCCCCCAACTGAAAACTGAACCCCGAACCGCGATCGCGCGAGCTGTCGAATTTGGAGCCGTCAGTCAACGTGCCCACATAATGCACGGTCACTTTCTTCCCCGCGACGGCCTCTGCCCCCTGCCCCACTTGAATATCCTGCATCTGCAATGAATCGCTCATGGTGATCACCCTACTACCCGATTTCTGGCAGTGCTGTCATCCGCGATCCAGGTAGAGCTTGGCGATTTCGCGTTCATCGAGAAATCCGACGACGGCGTTCGTCTCGTCAACGACGAGCACTTCGCGTAAGCCGTTGACCACCAGGCACTGAGTGGCACTGCGCAAATCGTCACTGGGGTGCACGAAAACCGGTGGCTGCATGATGTCTGCCGCAAGCGCCCAGGGAGTTTCGCGTTGTTCCTTCGCCAGTACCCGCATGGCGTCGGCGGTGACGAAGCCTATCAGCTTGCTTTCGTCGTCGATGACGGGAAACACATCCTGCCAAGTCGCATCGCTCAGGTGGCCGAGCATTTCCGCAGCCGCGGTCTTAGGCCCGAAGGCGACGTAAGCGCGACCGTGCGTCATGAGATCCTTCACCAGCGTACCCGCAAGCAAATCGATCAGCAGGGCGTCGCGATGAACGGTTGAGTCCCGCTGCGTCGGTAGTTGAGATTCATACAGGGCGCTGTTGCGCAGCGCCACAAACGCAATGCCCTGTGCCAGCATCAGGGGCACCAATAAATCGTAATTTCCGGCGAGCTCACACACCAGCACCAGTGCGCTCAACGGAACGTGCGCAATGCCGCCGTAGAAAACCCCCATTCCGACCAGCGCGAACGCACCGGGGTCGATGCGTGGATCGTGGATCAACAGCTGCACGGCTCGACCGAACGCGCCGCCGAATAATCCGCCAATCGCTAAAGCGGGCGCAAAATCCCCAGCGCTGCCTTCAGAGCCGATGGTGATCGCGGCCGCAAAGAGCTTCGTGATCGAGAGCAGCAGCAACAACTCCACTGCCCACCATCCGGGTGGGAGCCATTGCGCGCCGCTGATGGCCATTTGCACGGCGCCGTACCCGCCGCCCAGTAGACCCAAGCCTTGCCCCTCAGCGCCGATCTTGGCACCGACGAGCACAATCAGCGGGGTGCACAGCGCGGCCAGTAGAAAGCCTCCCACTGCGGGTCGCGCCCAATCGGGAATGGGCAACGCTTTGAACGACCGCTTGGCGCGGCGCAATACTGTAACAAACAGAGCGGCAAGCACTGCGACCAACAGCGCCAATAAGCCGTACAACGCCAAGTGCCACGGCACGAACGGGAAGCGCGCCGCGTGCGCGAACAAAGTGCTTTCGCCAAAAATTGAGATCACGACCGAGTAGGCCACCACGCTGGCGAGAATCGATGGCACGAGGGCGTCGGACTCGAAACCGTCGCGATACAGTACTTCGACGGCCAGCAACGCAGCGCCCAAAGGCGTGCGGAACACCGCCGAGATGCCCGCTGCCACGCCCGCAACCAACAGAATGCGTCGCTCTCGAGCACTCACTTTGAGCTGACGGGCAACAATCGACCCGAGTGCGCCCCCGATTTGCATGGTAGGCCCTTCGCGCCCGCCAGCGCCGCCCGTACCCAACGTAAACAGCGAAGCGAGAGCCTTGACCCAAACTACGCGCGATCGAATGACGCCGCTTCGATGATGAAACGCGTCGATCATGGCGTCACCGCCGCCACCCCGCGTTTCGGGGGCGAGGCGCGTCAAAAGGCCGCAGGCGAGGCCGCCGAGCGCGGGGAGAAACAGCAGCAACCACGGGCGAAATTCGTGAACCGCCGACGGCCCAGCAAACGTCTCACCGTGCGCGCGCAAGACGCTGTAACCCGTCCAATCTTCAAGCAAGAATCGCTGCACGTATTCGAGCGCACCAAAGAACGCCGCACCCGCAAACCCCGCCGCAGCCCCCACCAACGCCGCATGAAGAAGCATGCGCCCCACGATGCGCAGATCGAGTGGCGCCGCTTCCGCAAAGATAAGCGGCAAAAGCGCGCCATTGCCCTTCGACCACCACCCCCTCACCTTCGAGAAAACGCCCGGCGATTCGTTCCCCGAACTGGCCACCCGCCCTTCCTACCGCCGACAGCGCCGATGTCCAGAGGCTTTGCTGTGAGCAACGTGCCCGCCCCACATCGCGTCGTTCCCGAACTAGCTCACAGCGTCAGGCCCAAGGCCACCAGATGGAAACCCAGCGCCCCACCCAGCACCGCAAGCGCCAACCCCATTTAAGCAGCCTAGCACAACGCGACGTCGAGGGGCTGACGTCCCGTGTTGACTGAACCGCTTCGCGGCGACGCAGGCGTGCTAAGTCACGTGCGAGGGGGCTCGAAGCTGCCCGCTTGGTTACAACTTACGGGCAATGGGGTTTCTTATGATTAGAGTGAGAGGTTTGGGGGCAAGTGTATTCACAGGGGTGGTGTTCGCTATGTTGCTGGCTTGCACTGAAACGGCGCCCAACCGGTGTCGCCACAGTTGCCCGGATGCAGGCGTGACCGGTGCTGGGGGGCATGACGCCGGGGGCAACTCTGGTGGATCTGCCAATGGCACTTCGGGCAGCTCCAGCGCGATGCGCGACGCGAGCGCTCATGATCCCGATGCCGGCAACGCTGATGCGTCGCGTGACGCGAGCACCGCGACTGACGCGGA
>DATJEQ010000089.1:0-11477 GCA_035496495.1 Polyangiaceae bacterium | reverse complement strand
TCTACGCCGACTTGGTCGCAGTGTGCTTTGCAGCAGGCCATCGGGGCGCTGGCTGGGGAGCGGGCGGCAGTGAACCTGCTGCCTTCAGAAATGTGGAACGATTTGCTTCTTGGTGCGAGAGGCTGAATTGTTCTTCGAAGTTGTCGAAGATACCACCGATCATTTCACTGATCTGGTGTTGCTCCCTGGCACTGATCTCCAGGTCGAATTGTGCCGCAAGGAGAGCCAAAGAACCCGGGTTGGGATCACTGCCTGCTGTGCAGTGTCGCTCCGCCCAGTAGTTGAGAAGAGAGCCGGTTCTCTCAGCCCGCTCGACGTGCGGGGCCAAAGCGTCGAATAGAGGATCTCCGCCGGATTCAAAGGCCACCATCAGCCATAAGCGCCACAATGGGGCGGGGTTACGGAAGGCCAGTTGGGTCACTTTGGCTAAATTGCGACGGTGAATTTCGGTCTGCTCGCTCAGGAAATAGAAACTGATCGCGTCGCCCGGCGACCACTTGAGCAGCTCGTCGAGCTCCAAGGCCTTCCAGTCACGCAAATAGCCCACGCCGTGTGTTCCCAGAGCACTCGCGACTTGATTGATCGCAAGCTGCGCCTCACTGGTGCTTGCAGGGTAGGTCAGCGCGAAACGGTTGAAATCGGGATAGCCCGTGATGTCGATGGCCCAAAGCGCTGAAAAGCTCTGCAACGTTTCGATGCCCCCTTGCGAATCCTGAGCAAGCCAGTTCACAAAGGGGTGTCGTTGCAGCTGGTTCTTCCGTTCGTTCAGATAGTCCAACAACGGAGCTTGGCTGCGAGCGACACGCGGCTCACCCAAGGCGCGCAACAGTCGATCGGCTTTTCGCACGGGAGGCGAGATCAAGGATCGCTGGTATTGCTCGTCGAGCGCCATCTTCAGTTGGTTGGGATCGGAACTCGCGCGCAGGCAATAACTCAGCAATTGATCGAGCACTCGTTCAAAGCCATTGAAGATCCGCAGGCACGCTTCGTGGGCTTGCGCCAACTGTTGCGTCGAAAGCTGAGCAGCGAAGAATGGACTTTCGTCCGTGTGCAGGTGTCCCGTTTCTCGCAGTTGATGGTATTCGCCGTAGTAGCGGTAGTCGACGCCGGTGCGCGCGGAGAGTTTGGTCGCCACTCGCGCAGAATTGCGAAAGAAGATGTCGCCGCAGATCTCGATCGCTTCCATCAGCGCAAAACGCGGCAGTGGATCGGACAGCGTTGCGGCAAGGCCCATGATCTCCCAGCCAAAATGGCGCACGGGGAGCGTTTCTTCACTGTGGTACAGCCACCACAGCGTTTTCGAGGTGGGCCATTGCAGACTTTGATCCAATCCAAACGCGCACCAATTCTCCAAGAATAATCGCGAATGCGTGCGATCCTCCTGGGTGTGTTGGTTGATCGCGCGTTCGAAGTCGCTCTGAGCATTCGGGTAACTGAAGAACCACTTGTTCATGTCGGCGAAGCCCATCGTGAAATCCACCATCACTGGCGTGAACACGAAGGCATTCGAAGCGGACTCCTCACTCGCGGCCAACCAAGCGAAGAATGGATGGCTGGCAATACGCGTGCGCTGTTGCTCGAAAAGTGCCCGAATTCTGTGCATGGTCTGCTGTGAACGCCGGTGCGAAATCGGCAGCCGAGCGTTGCGCGCGACGCCCCAAAGCGCAAGACGTAGCTTGGGCCAATTCGATAGGGGATGCCGCCGAATTGCAGCCGGCGTATAACGAGCCCGATGGACCAGGGCTCCGCGGAGGAATCGAAGTTCTTCCTTCGGCACCGGGTGGCTCTGGCCGCCTGTTCGTTGGTGCTGGCGCTAGCGCTGGCTAGCTGGGTGGCATTGCCCGCTTTGGTGCGCAGCAAGGTGCGCCAGCGCGCCTTGCAGGCTCAGCTTTCAATTCAAGTGGACTCGGTAACACTGGGCTGGGGCAAGATCTGGCTGCATGGGGTAACGATCAGCGCGCCAGAAATTCCGAATGCTTCGCTGAAGCTCAATACTGTGAGCGTCAGTCCAACACTCGGCGGTGGCGTGCGCGCAGTTCATGCCAGTGGAGGTGCAATAGAAATTGCGGAGTCGATCGACGCCCTCGTGCAATCGTGGCGCAAGTGGCGCTCCCATGCCAATTCGGAGTCGTCCCACAGTAGTGAACCAGGTCCGGAGCTCGAAGTCGATGGGCTGCATTTGCAATGGCATGATCCATTGGGTCAGGGTTCTCTGGCCACACTGTGGGGAGTGCGCGCGCACCGCATTGCCGACAATGAAACGGCGGGTTTCGATTTGGCTCAAGCGCAGGCTCCTTCGTTCGCGCTGCGGGCGGAGGGGTTGCACCTCAACTGGCGACGGCAGCCGAATGCTCGAATGCTGGAATCGCTGAAGTTGGATGGCCTGAGTACCAATCTGGATTTGCAGCAACTGCCATCGCTGATCGCGCGGCTCAAGAGCGATGGATCCGGCAATCATTCGGGAAGCGGGAGCAGCGCGGCCGCGCAAGCGCTGCCGGCAGCTGCGCCGCTGAGTCTCGCGTTTTTGGGGGACTTGCGAGCTCGCCTCGCGGCGCGTTTGCGGGAGGGTTGGGCAGAGAATGCGACGGTGCAAATGCCCCGTGTGCAGACTCAACTGCGCATCGGTGATCAGGTATTGAACATTGGCCCCGGTCGAGTGACCGCGTTGCGCGACAAGGATGTGTTCAAGTTGAGCTTTGCCCCGGGAGCTCAAGCCGCACAGCAAACGCTGGCATTCGACGCGGATTTACCTCTGGGTAAGGGGGATGCGCGCGTTTCACTCGCCGGTGGGCCAATTGGCCTCGATGCGTTGGGCGTGCAGGAAGGCAACCTGGGCTTGCAGGGTGTGCACGATATTCGCTTGTCCGCGAATGGCGTTGTGACCTTGCCAGACAGTGGTGCGGCCCTGGACGTTACCGCACAAGGCGCCCTGGAGAATTTGTCATTCCTACAACCTCGCCTTGCGCAGGATGTGGTCAAGGCAGATCGAATTCGCTGGGCGTTGAAAGCCGGCTGGCATCCTGACACCCGCTTGCTTGAGCTGTCGCAGGCAAGCTTTGAGTTGGGCGAGATCAAGTCTGCGCTGCACGGCACCGTGCATTTGGATGCGGACAACCCGAGCAGCAAGCTCGCTTTCGAAATCCCGTTAGTGTCCTGCCAGGCGCTATTCGATTCAGTGCCCGGCTCTCTGCTTCCTTTGCTCAAAGGAACGCGCTTTTCTGGCACATTCTCGCTTTCTGCCGCAATGGAACTGGAAGCGACTCGCCTGCGGGACATGAGGTTCGACTGGACGTTGAAAAACGATTGCCGCATCACTGCCGTAAGACCGGACATTGCGCCGGATCGATTCCGACAGCCTTTCACGTATCCCGTTTACGACAGCTACGGCTTACCCCTGGTCCGGGAAAGCGGACCGCTGTCGTCGGATTGGACGCCGTTCGATGCGATTTCGCCGTATTTGGAGACTGCGGCGATCATTTGCGAAGATTCCCGATTCTTTGCTCATCATGGGATCGACGAGAAGGCGATTGAGAGCGCCATTGTCGACAACGTCCGGGCCGGCCATGTTGTGCGTGGTGCCAGCACCATCAGCATGCAGCTGGCAAAAAACCTGTACCTGAATCACGAGAAGACGCTTTCCCGCAAGTTGCAAGAAGCGGTGCTCACGGTGTTGCTTGAGCAGGAACTCAACAAACAGCAGATCCTGGAGCTGTATTTCAATGTGATCGAGTTTGGTCCGGATATTTGGGGAATTCGCGCCGCGGCTGATTACTATTTTGGCGTCAAACCAAGCGATCTCAGCTTGGGGCAGGCGCTCTACCTCGTATCGCTTCTCCCCAACCCTAAGGATCACCACGCAAAGCCCGATGGTTCACTGAGCCCGCGTTGGGCGGATTACCTGAGGAAGCTGATGGGCATTGCCCACAAGATCAAGCGCATCACTGACGACGAGTTGACCAAAGGATTGGCAGAAACGGTGACACCGCTGTTCGGCAAAGCGCCTCCCCCGGCGTCAGAGGCTGGGCCCGAACCCAGTGCTGATGAACCCCCCGAGCCTTCCGCGCAGCAGCCGGATGATCAAGCGCTGCCCGAATCCATACCGCCGTAACGACGCTCAGCGCTGGATGCGCGCTGAGCCGCCCTTCATCGCGGCTTCGACTTCTTTCAAGCTGGCCATGCTGGTATCGCCCGGCGTCGACATGGCGAGCGCGCCGTGTGCTACGCCGCATTCGAGCGCCCATTGACCGCCTTTTCCGGCCAGCAATCCATACACGAAACCGGAGGCAAAGGAGTCGCCGCCGCCGACACGATCCATCAGCTCCACGGGGCGTTGGGGCACCTCGAAGAACTGGCCTTCGTGATAGCAGATCGCACCCCAGTCGTTCAGCGTTGCACTCTTCGCGGTGCGCAGGGTCGTGGCCACGCTTTTCACGTTCGGGTAGCGCTTAACGACTTGCTCGATCATGCGCTTGAAGTTGTCCATTTCGAGTTTGTCGAAGTTGTGATCCGTTCCCGCCACTTCGAAACCCAAGGCAGCCGAGAAATCTTCTTCGTTGCCGAACAGCACGTCAATGTGCGGTGCTAGGGCTTGATTGACTTCTTGGGCCTTCTTCTGCCCACCGATCGAGCGCCACAGCGAATCGCGGTAATTCAAATCATAGGAAACAACGGTGCCGTGCTTGTGCGCCGCGGTTGCGGACTCCAAGGCAACCTCGGGTGTGGTGGCCGAGAGGGCAGCAAAGATCCCGCCGGTGTGGAACCAGCGCACTTTCTGCTTTCCGAAAATATCCTCCCAATCGATTTGGCCTGCCTTCAACTGACTGGCAGCGGTCAGTCCGCGATCCGAACAACCGACGGCCGCACGGGGGCCAAAGCCGCGCTCGGTAAAATTCAATCCATTGCGCACCGTGCGACCGACGCCGTCGTAGGGCACGAAGCGAATGAGTGAGGTGTCGACCCCCCCTTGAAGGATGAGATCTTCGATCAGCCTGCCTATCGGGTTATCGGCAAAAGCCGTGACCACTGCAGTGCGCAGGCCGAAACAACGCCTTAACCCACGGGCCACGTTGTATTCGCCCCCGCCCTCCCAGGCCTGGAACTGCCGCGCGGTGTGGATGCGCCCCTCGCCCGGATCTAGGCGGAGCATAACCTCGCCCAAGCTGAGCGCGTCCCATCGGCAATCATTGGGGTTTTTGAGCTGCATTCGGACCTCTTTCGGGGCTCGGAGCTTCGCCTGTGGGCCGGCAAATGTCCACCGGGTTTCTGGCCGGACACCGGTGCAACCCCAGGGGGAATTGTGCTACCGTTGCGCGCCTATGAAACGAAGCTTGACTGTCTCCTTGGTGGCGCCGGCGTTGACCGCGTTGGCACTCGTTTGTTCCTCTTCTATTGCGCTGGCGCAAACGGATACCGAGCGCGCGGGCGCGCGGGCCGCAGCACAGCAGGGCGCTCAAGCTTTTGCCGACGGCAAGTTTGCCGAAGCGGCGGACCTTTTCGGCCGTGCTGAGAGCCTAGTGCACGCTCCGCCCCACTTGCTGTACATCGCTCGTTCCTACGAAAAACTCGGCAAGCTGGTCGAGGCGCGTGAGGAGTACCTGAAGATCACCAAAGAAACGTTGGCAGCAACAGCGCCCGACGCGTTTCGCAGCGCGCAAGCCGATGCGAACAACGAACTTGCAGCCCTAGAACCTCGCATTCCCTACTTGGCGGTGACAATTCCGGCGGGCGCGACGAACGTGAAGGTCACGCTGGATGGCGTTGAAGTGCCGGCCGCACTGGTTGGTTTGGAAACGCCCGTCAACCCGGGCAAGCACACTGCCCTTGGTGTTTTCTCGGGCGCAGATGGGGCACCCCAGGAAGTGGATATTGTCGAGGGTGCTCACTCCAAGGTCGAGGTTGCACCTGCCGCGGCGCCTGCCGCTGCTGCCACTGCCGCCGCGACGCCTGCCTCAGTGCAGGATCAGGGCACCGGCAGCAACAAGGCCAAGACTCTGCGTATCGGCTCTTACGTCGGTTTTGGAGTGGGTGTCGTGGGGCTCACGGTGGGCACCGTGTTCTTGATCAAAGGGGCTGGAAAAACGAGCGACGCGAATAAGGCGTTCGACCAATGCACGCCCAACTGCAGCACAGTCGACCAGCACAACATTCAGAGTTTGGACGACGATGCCTCCAGCGCGAAGACCGTTGCGGTGGTGGGTTATGTGGCAGGGGCAGTGGGTATCGGTGCGGGCGTCACGCTGCTGATTCTGAGCAATAAGGCGAGCCACGACAGTGCAGAGGCGCACATCACCCCCTGGGTGGGTTGGCAATCCGCTGGCGTGAGCGGCAGCTTCTGAGTTCTTAAACAGATCGACGAGAGGAAGTAGACTATGAGCGCACGAAAGATTCTTGGTTTGCGTGTTGGCAAGTGGTTCGTTCCGGGTTTGAGTGTTGCCGCTGCACTGGTGATGTTTGCCAGTTGCACTGCCGAAACCCGGACATTTGGCAACGGTCACCATTCGCAGAACCATGGTGACGCTGGATCACAGCAGGACGCGGCTACCGCTGACGCTGGGGGCGATGCGACGGTGGATTCAGGCAGCAACCACTCGGATTCAGGCACGGCCATCGGGAACGAATGTGACGGTAAAGCCGACGGTGTTGGGTGCGGGCAGATGAGCGGCTTCATCTGCGTGAATCAGGGTTGTCGTGAGAGCAGCTGCGGCGACGGTTATGTCGACGACGCTCTGAGCGAAGAGTGTGACGATGGGAACACCGATCCGAACGACGGCTGCGAGCCGGGAACATGCACCTTCTCATGCAACGCGGATGGCGACTGCAACGACCAGGATCCGTGCAACGGCGTGGAAACCTGCGACAATAACCACGCTTGCCTGGCGGGCACCGCCCCAGATACGACGCTGCAAGTGCCGTGCGTGCTGGATCTGCCCCCTGTATCAACCGATGCGGGCGCCTCCGATGCGGGCAATGCTGCCGACAGCGGGACCGCTCCGGCTTCAGGTGACGCGAGTCTGACCGATAGCGGCTCGATTTCGTCGCCGGATGCGACAGTCGCGGCTGATGCGGGCAACCCGCTAGCGGGGATCTGCAAGGCTGGGGCCTGTGTGCTCGCTGGTTGCGGCAACGGAGTGCTGCAGGCGGGCGAGCAATGCGACGACGGCAACGACGTGAACAGCGATGGTTGCAAGAACGACTGCAAATACACCTGCGAAGCAGATAGCGATTGCGACGATCACGATGTGTGCACCGGGTCGGATGAAACCTGCAACACACACAACCACCGTTGCGTTGCGGGCACCCCGCTGACGTGCGACGACAGCAACGATTGCACGGATAACACCTGCGATCCCATTTTGGGCTGTCTCTATCCTGTGATTGACGCGGATGGTGACGGTCACGCCTCAACCGATATTGGGGCTTGTGGTGACGATTGCAACGACAACGACGAGACGATCTATTTGGGCGCTGCGGAGTTGTGCGACGGCAAAGACAACGATTGTGACACCCCGCCGCAGGTCGACGAAGCCGCGCCCTTCTGGTACCTGGATTGCGACGGTGACGGTTTCGCTGAGCAAGGGGCGCCTTCAGTGCAAGGCTGCAACGCCCCCGCACCTCAGGCTGGGTGTTCGGGCGCTGGGTGGACCACGAACAGGCCCGTCAACGGTGACTATTCGACGATTGATTGTTTCGACAGTAACGCCAGCGCCTATCCCAGCTCGGACCCAAGCTTCCCGTTCTCAACAACCGCTGTTCCCGGAAAAGGCTCGCTGCCGTACGATTGGAACTGCGACAACACCCAGGAAAAGCAGTACCACGACACCTACGTTTCAACGAGCGCGAGCTGCTCGTCTGACAACTGCGGTATCATCTTCCTGTCCCAGCCTAGCGCTGCACCTGCAAAGGGCACCGGCGATCCGCAGGGCCTCAACGCAGCTCAGACCTCCGCCATCGGCCCTATCTACTACCTCTGCTGTGGCGCAGCCGGTTATCAAGCTTATGCGCCTGCCTGCGGCGCTTCAGCGGCTTATACCTACTGCAGCGGTGCGGGCGGCTGCTACCGGGTTACCGACTACCAGCAAACGCAAGAGTGTCGCTGAGACCGAGAGGAAGCTTGCAGCAGCGGGCCAGTCGTGATGGGCTGGTCTTGCTGCTGAGTCCCCGCGAGGGGTGAAGTTTATTCAAGGGAAGCCGGTGCAATGCCGGCACGGAGCCGCCGCCGTAACCGCAGAGGGCGAGATCAAAAAGCCACTGGCTTGCAAGAGCTGGGAAGGTGATCGCGCTACAGCGGAAGTCGGAAAACCTGCCCAGTGGCACTCAGGGTCAATAGACCAGGGGTGGTTTCTCGAGAGCGCGCGCTTCGCTCGCCGGGAGGATGACGTGACGGCAAGGTTTTTGTGACGGTGCACCCCGTTCATTCGGGGCGCGTGTGGGGACTGCTTCTGGTGGGAGTGCTCTCACTGGCATCAGCGCGCCCTTGTGCGGCGCAGGCTCAGGGTGCGTCCGGAAAATCGGTGGAAGTCACAGTTTCCGGCGAGCGCCCCTTGTTGCCACACTCCGCTCAAGCTCCTTCGACTGCCTCTACAGTTGTGGAAGGCGAAGCGCTGCACAACGCGGGGGCCACGTCCGCCGAGATTCTGGCAAAGGTTCCCGGGGTTCAGGTTGTGCGCAGTGGCGCCGAATCCGATCTTTCCACCGCTTCCATTCGGGGCGCCGACAGCGCGCAAACACCCGTGTACCTGGCGGGAATTCGCTTGAACGATGACGTCAGCGGAACGGCGGATCTTTCGACAATTCCGTTGTGGATGATCGATCGAGTGGAGGTTTTCCGCGGCAACGCGTCAGCGCAAGCCGATCGACTTGGTCTGGGTGGCGCGGTTTTTTTCTGGCCAAGAAAGCCGCAGCAAACACGCACCGGCGGCGCGCTACAATTCGGATCGAATGGCGAAGTGGGAACTGGGGTAGCGCATGAAGATGGCAACGATTCCGGGGGGATATTGCTGTCCAATCGGCGCTGGCACGCCGACAATGATTTCTCATTCACCAACGATTTTGGGCAGCGATTTACTCTGAGAGAAGAACGACAAAAGCGCAACAACGCGGATTTCAATGCGGAGGACACTTGGGTCGTCGGCCACTACCGACTGGGTCGGGGCTCATCCGTCACCGCAGTGATCAATGCGTTCGATCGCGACCAAGGCCTGCCCGGCCTTGCCGTAGCGCCGGCCGATCATGCGCGAGTGCGCACGACACGAGTGTTAGGAGGTATCTCCAGTGTCGTGCGTTGTGCGCACAACAGTGACGACTGCAGCTTAGAACTTTCCACCTCGGCGCTCAGCGCACGGTCGATCATTTCCGACCCAGCTGGCGAGCTTTTGGGGATAAGCGGCTCGTTTCAAAATAGTCAGGGGCGTCGTCTCGTACAACGGGCAGGCATTGCCACGCGGATCGGCGATTTAGGAACGCTGCGGGTAAGCGTGCAACAATCGCTAGAAACGCTGCAACTGGATTTGCCGGCAGGCGATGAACGTCGTGCGAAGCGGGAAGCCACGGTGCCCGCGCTAACCTCAGAGACGCCGATTGGGGATCTGCTGCATCTGTACACACTGCTGGCCCTGGAGTGCCATTCCACAGCGGCCAGTGTGGTGACCTTTGGCCAACGCAATGAGGATCGTTCAGGGTTGTGCGCAGTACACGAGCCAGTAGGAAGGCTGGGATTGAGTCTAGCGCTCAGTTCAGGTTTGGAATTTCTGGGCAATGTTGGGCGCTACGTGCGCGTGCCCACTTTGGGCGAGCTGTACGGCAGCTCAGCGTTGGTCGAGGGCAATAGCCAGCTGCGGCCGGAGCAAGGCGTTTCAGCTGATGCTGGGCTGAGGGTGTCGGCGCCTTTGGTGGCCGATCGACGGACGCGTATCGCAGTCGATGCGTTTGTATTTTCGCGTTGGGCAGATCAGATGATCCGCTATCAGCGAGTGAGTACTGGCTCCGTTGGGCCTTTCAATGTGGCCAGCGCGCGAGTGCGGGGCGCAGAACTCGCCCTAGCCCTGGACTGGGCCGCTCATGTCAAGCTGGAAACAGCATTAACGGCGCTTGATCCACGCGATACGACCGCGACCGTGCAAGCATCCGGTCGCAACGACATTCTTCCGTTCACAGCGCGTTTAGTCACTAGCTCGCGCGTCGAGCTTTACACCCAGGCCGTGGGTGCAGACATCGAACGCCCCACCTTGGGTTTGAGCCATTTTTATCGCGCTTCTCGTTATCAAGATCCGGCGGGACTCAGCGTCTTACCGGAGCAGAATTTTTTTGACTTGGATCTGTCGTG
Source organism: Polyangiaceae bacterium (assembly GCA_035496495.1). Taxonomy (GTDB): domain Bacteria; phylum Myxococcota_A; class Polyangia; order Polyangiales; family Polyangiaceae; genus SZUA-265. The sequence goes on along the minus strand of DATJEQ010000089.1, from coordinate 1,156 downwards.
TGGGCTGTACGCAGGCCGTTTGATCGTGCGCGCTTCGCTCAAGAATATTTTCGATGCACCCTCGGTTGACCTATTTGGGTTGCCGCTTCCGGGTCGCACAGAGCACCTTGCGCTGGAGGCATGGCTGTGAGTTACGCGTTATCGGGTTTCTTGACAGTGATGGCCGGGTGCCTGCTGTGGGGATGTGGAGTGGATGCAACGAATGCGTCTTCCCAAGGCGTCGGCAATGCCTCGTCGGGCATTCTGGTGGTCAGTTCGGATTACCAGTCGACCAGTATTGCGGCTTTGAGCAATGAGGGCGAAATTGTCTCTGAGCAGATTGTGTCATCAGGCAGCGCAAAGCCCGGGCTCTCCGCGGCGCTTAGCGGCGATGCGGTGCTGCCAACCACCGTTTCCGGTGAAGAAGCCGTGGTGATCGATCGCTCCGCATCTGCGGTACTCAGTTGGCTCAATTTGAAGACGGCAAAGGTGAGGGCCCAGTTGTCGGTAGCTACAGGCTTTTTCAGCAACCCACACGATTATGTGCCGATTTCAACGGGCAAGGCCTACGTCACGCGCTTTTCTCCCAATCTCGACCAGGATCAAGAGCCGTACGGGAGTGGGCACGATGTATTGATCGTCGATCCACGGGTTCCCAAAATCACGGGCCAGATCAATCTCATGCCCGTGGTGCGCGTTGCCGATCCAGTAGCATCCGCGACAGCAGCAACAGCACCCACCCTGTACCCAATGCCGGACCGAGCTGTACTGTGGAACGGCCTGGCTCAAGTCTTGGTGGTGGTGTTCGATGCAAGTTTTCGCAAGAGGGCGGATTCAAAATTGGTGAGCATCGATCCGACTACGGACGAGATCGTCGGCGTACACGTCTTCAACGGACTCACCAGCTGCAGTACGTTAGCTCTTTCTCCAAGCAAAAATCAGATGGCGGTTGGCTGTAACGGCGCGTTCAATCAAGATCCATCCAGTCACTTCCCTGATTCGGGGATCGTGTTGCTGCAACCCAATGGCAATGGTGTCGATGAGGTAGCCCGCTATGCCGCCGCGGATCTCGGCGGCGAGCAGATCAGCTCACTGAGTTATGCCTCAGAAGATCACATCCTGTTCACTAGCTATGGCCGCTTTTCTGCGGATCTTAGCAAAGTGGCAGCCCCCGATC
>DATJEQ010000088.1:0-3162 GCA_035496495.1 Polyangiaceae bacterium | reverse complement strand
TGCCGAGTGCCATTCGCTGCTTGGCAAAGATCCGGATCTGATCCTGCCCAACGGACTCAACATCACGCGTTTTGCCGCCTTGCATGAATTTCAGACGCTGCATTTGGAATTCAAAGAGCGCATCCATCAATTCACGGTCGGGCATTTCTTTCCCAGCCATCGCTTCGATCTCGACAAGACGCTGTATTGCTACACCTCGGGGCGTTACGAATACCGCAACAAAGGCATGGATCTGACGATTGAGGCCTTGGCGCGCCTCAACCACCGACTGAAAGCCGCCAATTCGGACACCACCGTGGTGTTCTTCCTGGTCACGAAAGCGCCCTATCGCAGCATGAACGTGAAGACCTTGCAGTCGAGCGTGATGCTGAACGAACTGCGTGAAGTGTCTGAAGCGATCACGTCACAGATCAGCAAACGCCTGTTCTTTGCGATCGCTTCAGCGCAAATTCCGGATTTGAATGCGTTGGTCGACGACTACTGGCGCGTGCGTCTGCGGCGCACCATACGCGCCTGGGAAAGCGATGCCTTGCCGCCGATTGTGACGCACGATCTGGTCGACAGCGCCAAAGATCCGGTACTGGTGCAGCTGCGCCAGTGCCACCTGCTCAATCGCCCGGAAGATCGCGTCAAAGTCGTCTACCATCCGGATTTTATCACCGCGACTAGTCCGCTGTTCGGCATGGAATACGAACAGTTCGTGCGCGGTTGCCACATCGGGATCTTCCCCAGTTACTACGAGCCTTGGGGCTACACGCCGCTTGAATCGGCCGCCATGGGCATTCCGTCGCTAACCAGCGACCTCTCCGGTTTCGGCGCTTACGTACAGGAATCGATGCGAGATCACGAGGATCACGGCGTGTACGTCGTGCCGCGTCGTCACCAGGATTTCAATGCCAGCGCGGATTTTTTGTGCGACAAATTACTGCAATTCTGCGGCATGAGTCGGCGCGAACGCATTGCGCAGCGCAACCGGGTGGAAGCACTCAGCACCCAGTTCGATTGGAATAACTTAAGCCAGTACCACCAAGCCCACGAATTGGCGCTGCAGCGCGTCGCGCGGTGAGGCTGCGCGCTGAATTTGCGCGATTTCCCGCTGTCTCAGCGGGTCATGTTTGGCGCTACACTGCGATTGAAACTTTTTCTTGAGTGTGAGTTCTCGGCGCACCGCGACGCAGAGAGAGCCGGGGCGTTGCCTTGACTCATTGGCCGATGTGCGCGACGCTGTTGTACCCATTTTGTCCTCGTTTCCCTCTGATCCATCACCTGGCGGCGTCCTTTGGACGGTGCGCCTGTCGGCGACAGAGCAGCGCAACATGACGACTGCGGAGCTGATCCGCGGCTTTGAGAGCCGTCAGATCACGCCGTACACCGAAGTGCGCAAGCAGGGCGAAGAAGGTTGGACGCAGATCGGCAATGTGCCGCATTTGGTGCACGCGATCAGCACCGTGGTGCGCCGGCGCAACAGCACGCCGCCTCCTCCGTTAGCGGCACCTCCGTTAGCGGCACCTCCGTTAGCGGCGCCGTTAGCGGCCCTGGCTCCCGCTGCTTTTGCTCCTGCCGCGGCGCCCTACGCCGCGGTCGCCCCCGCGCCGCATGCGGCGGAAAGCTCGCCGGTGCAATTGATTCCCCGTGCACCGCGCGCTGCGAGCCAGCTGCTGCTCAGCGGCGAGACGGACATTCAAATTACACCCAGTACGCGCAGCACTTCCACCGTCACTCCGGTGACGATGACGGCGCCCAATGGATCGGTGCTCAGCGACGCGGCGATCCTTACCGCCAGCACGAAAGCAACTAGGCCTGTTTGGCATTTCGCTCTTGGCGGCGCTGCCGCTGCGGGTTTGCTGTTCGTCGCGTTCTCTCGTTTCGGTGGCAGCAGCTCGGCGCAATCCAGTGCGAGCGCCGCCGATCCGACGGCAACGCACGCTGCACCAGCGGCGCAACCTGCCGCCGCACCACAAGCCGCTGCGCCACTGGTCGCTGCGCCACTGGCCGCTGCGCCACTGGCCGTGGCTCAGCCCAATTCAGCGGCCGCACCGGCGAACGCGAAGACCTCGACGGTCGCTGCAAATCCCGGGAGCGCAAAGCCATCGACAGTGGCAGCTGCAAATACTGCGGCGCCTGCGAAAATCCTCTCCTTTGACTCATTAGCGCCCGCCGATTCGCATTCAGGCGCTTCTGCAGCGGCCAACATCGCCACTGCCGCAGCGGCCGCACCGACGCGGCCAAGTGATTCCTCCGGCTCCGGCCAAGCGACGTCTTCGTCACACGCACTTGTCGCTCCTCCGAGCGGCCAAGCGAACGCGGCTCCAGAGCAACCGCCACACGTGCCCGGCGAATTCGACAACGCCGCCGCTCGCACAGCCCTTTCCGCAGCCTCACAGCGCGCTCAAGGGTGCCTCGGGTTGGGCATGATCCATACCGCGGGCAAAGTCGTGGTGATGTTCGATCCCAGCGGCGCCGCCAGCAATGTGAGCATCCTCACCCCCGAGTATGCCCAACCCCCTCTGGGCCCCTGCCTCACCAACGCATTCAAACAAGCCACAGTGCCGTCATTCCTGGGCGCCCCGGTGGCGGTCAGCAAGACTTTCACCGCGCATTGAATCGCGCGGGTCGCAAGCTCAGCCCTTGTTCAGATCGCGCAGCATCTGCAGCGCAATTTCCAGGCGATCCAAGTTCGCGACGTCGTCGAGGGCTTTGAGATCGCGGGCTATAGAGGAGACGTCGACGGGCTCGGCGTGGCTGATGAGACCCAGGGAGCGCTGGCGCTCAAGGCGGCGCATCACGCATTTGCAACGGCCGCTGAGATCGCAATCCGCGCAGGTCATTGCCTCAATAGTAGCGCATGCAAGCGCCGGGTGCACGTTGGGTTGCTGCCCAGAAATCGCCGGTTTATGCCGACTTTCGGCTGCCCATGAGCGAAACAGCACCCTTGTTGCACCGTCGTCAGCTTCGGGGGTTGCTCGTCACGCTGGGGATGGGAGCGGGGCTGGTCACGTGGGCTCACTTCAGCTTCAACGCGTTCCTGCTGATTGTGATCCCCGCCGTCAGTGGCATCGTGTGCCTGCTGCAGATCGTCATTCACGGGGTGTGGTTCGCCCTCAAGCAAAAGGCGCACCATCGCCAGCAAGCGCTGGCGGGGATCCTCGCTGCGGCGATCTG
>DATJEQ010000087.1:0-5064 GCA_035496495.1 Polyangiaceae bacterium | reverse complement strand
GCCGCCCGGCGCCCACTGGTGGCCGGCGCACTGCATGAACTCTGTCGTACCGCGCGCGAGCACGCGGTTCCCCTTTCTGGCCCCGCGGACGTTGCAGTGATCGGTATCCCGTCGTTCAGTGAGCAGTACCCGAGCACCTTTCTTAATCCACTCTTGGTATTGGATGAAGCGCGCCGCGCTCTGGACGGCGGATCCCTGCTGAAGAAGAACGGCACATTGATCGTTCTCAATCCACTCAGCGATCGATTCGATCAACGACAGCACTTGCCACATCGGGCGTTCATCCACGAGCTGCTGCTGAAGAAGAAGGACCCATTGGAGCCAGCCTGCGAGCAGGCATTCACTCAAGATCCCGCCCTTCTGGGCATGCATGCTCATGGCAGGGGGTGCCACCCGAGTCACCCGTTTCTGGTCTGGAAGCAGGCGCTCGCCCTTCGGCATCATTTGGGGCGCTTGCTCGTCGTGGGAGCCGATAATGAAACCATTCCCGCCGTTTTGGGTTTTGAAACGGCGAGCAGCATGGAAGAGGCTCTGTACAAGTCGCGCAGCGACCAAGCAGGCGAGTTGGAAATTGTGTGCCTGCATGGGCCACCGTGGCCTCTTTTGGATCTGAGGGCCGGCCAAAGCGTTCCGCACGCGGGTGCCGCATGAGCCCCTCGCTGGACGTCGAGCGCCTGCTGCGCGGTCGCAATCTGGTGGTTGCGGGCGCTACTGGTTTCTTGGGCAAAGTCTGGTTGTCGCTGGTGCTCACCCACTACCCCGCGGTTGGGAGACTCCACTTATTGGTGCGTCGCAAAGGCGCTCTCGGTGGTGTCGATCGGTTTTGGCAAGAGACCATTCACAGTGAGGCTTTTCGTCCGCTGCGCGAGGTAAAGGGCAACGACTTCGAAAGTTTTCTGCGCGAAAAAGTGGTGCCCATTGAGGGTGACATCGTGTTGCCGTTCTGCGGTGTGCCCGCTGCGCTGCAACAGGAATTGCGCGGCAGTATCGCGGCTTTGGTCAACGCGTCTGGTGTGGTGGATTTTGAGCCGCCACTCGACGTCGGTTTGGAAGTGAATGCATTTGGGGTGCAAAATTTGGTCGCGTTGGCGCGCGCGCTGGGTGACTGCCCATTGCTTCACACGAGCACCTGTTTCGTTGCGGGTAAGCGCACCGGATTTGTGGAGGAAGAAGATCCACGGGTGCATCCTTTCCCGCGTGCACACGAACTGGAACGCGCGCATTGGGATCCCGATCGCGAAATTGCGGAATGCCTGTCGATCATTGAGCAAGCCAAGCAGCGCGCCGAAGACGCATTCCGACAGAGCCATTTCTTGAACGAGGCGCGGGTTAATCTGAAAGCCTCGCATGAGCCGTTAATCGGGGCGGTGCTGGAGCGAGAAGTCGAGCGGGTTAAGCGCAGCTACGTGGAAGCGCAGTTGGCGGAAATGGGCAATGAGCGCGCGCGCTTCTGGGGCTGGCCCAACACCTATACATACACCAAGAGCATTGGGGAACAGATCGCAGCAGCGTCGGGGCTGCAGGTCACCATCGTGCGGCCGGCGATCGTTGAAACCAGTGTGAAATTCCCGATGAAGGGCTGGAACGAAGGCATCAACACCAGCGCGCCGCTGATCTACGCGATCCGTGAAGGGCAAACGCAACTGCCTGGTTCAACCCACAACTTGGACATGATCCCGTGTGACATGGTCGCAGGCGGTATGGTGATGGCGCTGTGCGAATTGCTCGATGGCACTGCGCCCTTCGTTTATCAATTGGGTGCCAGCGATTGTAACCCAGTGACGATGGCGCGCATCTTCGAACTCACCGGCTTGTACAAGCGCAAATATCACTTGACCGAGCGCCCGCCCTCGCTGAGCAGCACGTTGCAAGGGCACGTCGAAGGGGCACTGTTCCCCAGCCCAACCTTCGAAAAAGTGGGACCGAAGGCCTTTGCCAAGGCGGCGCGGGGCGTCAGCGATGTGCTGCACAAGGTGAGCGCGACTCCAGCGCTGCGCTCATTGACCGCACCTGCAACTTCGGGGCTCGAACAATTTGCGCGGTCACAAGAACGCATTGGGCGTCTGCTCTGGCAGTTCGCTCCGTTCACGGCGGATTACGATTACACCTTCCGCTGCGATCACGTGCGCGAAGCGCGCGCGCGCCTGAGCGAACGGGATCGCGCCATTCTGAATTGGGAGCCCGAGCTGCTCGATTGGCGGCAGTGGTTCCTAGAGGTTCATACACCGGCGTTGGAGCGCTGGGTGTTCCCCGAAATCGAACGCCGTCGCGCGCGCCCGCCGCGCCCGCTGCGCGCGCACGAAACCGTCGTTGCGTTGCTGGAAGACATGACTTCGCGTCACGATCTCAGCGTCGCGCTGCAACACGTCGAAGAAGAGGGCCTCACGCGCGTCTCGTATCGAGACTTGCGCAGCGCAGCGCAGGCTTGTGCGGCGCGCTTGATTGGGCATGGCGTGAAGCCCGGCGAGCGAGTGCTGCTGATCGGGGACAACCACCCCAATTGGGCGGCGGCCTTCTTGGGCATACTTTATGCGGGCGCAGCTGTGGTTCCAATTGCAGCTGATTTTAGCCCAATTGAGCTGGATCATGCGATTTCAACCAGCGGCGCGACGCACTGTATCCTCGATCAGAAGGCGAGCCGGCGCCGGCTTGAAAAGGCACTCGCCGTGCACTGGCACGATCTTGAGACGTCAGTTTTTCCCTCAGCGCGAGCAGCAATGTCGCGAGCAGCAACGCCGCGCGCGGTGGCGGCCCACGACGTTGCACTGCTCAGCTACAACAGCGATGGCATTGAGACTCGCTTATCCCACGCGGCTCTGACGCGCGCGGTGGCGGACCTATCGCGATTGCATCCGCTGTGCGCTGAGGATCGTTTGCTCAGCCTGCTACCGTTGCACCACCCCCTTGAGATCCTATGTGGCTTGCTGCTGCCGTTGTCGCGCGGGGCGCGCGTCATCTATTCTTCGGAGACATCGGAGCGGCCGGATCAAGCCTTCGCCGCGACACGCCCAACGGTCGCAGTGGGGAGCGCTGCGCTTTGGGATGCGTTCGCCCATGGGCTCGTTGATCTGGCGAGCCAACGAGTGCTGGGCAGGCGTCGCTTTGAACTGATGGCGAGATGGAGTCGCAAGTTGCGCTCGCAAGCGGGCATCAATGCGGGCCGCCTGATGTTCAGTTCGCTACACGCCGCGTTGGGCGGTGAGCTGCAGTACTTGATCAGCGGGGGCCCATCCTCAGAAAATACTCGCAAAGTATTGAATGCGCTCGGCATGCAACTGAAGGATTGCTCTGGGGTGATGGAGGAAGACACCGTGCTCAATGTGTCCACCCCCTTTGACAAGGAGGCGCAGGCTGGGCATTCCCAATTGAGCAGTGCTGTCGCGCCCAGAAACCGCCAGAAAGCCTCTCAGCTCAACTGAACGCGGGGATCCATCGGCATGCTCGCTGACGCAACAGTGCGCCATCTGTCGCTTGAACTCGAAAAACTGGCGCTCAAGGCTGTGCGCGCCGCGTACGACGATTTGAATCGCACCTACTTTCGGGACGCTTTGCGGCGGCCGGTGTTCACGTTGGCTGACACGGTGAAGCGGCTGGGGCAATACGACGCGCATTCTCGCAACTTGGAGCTTTCGCGAACGCTCTTGGTGCAGCATTCCTGGGGCGCGTTGATTGAGGTGCTCAAGCACGAAATGGCGCACCAATACGTGCACGAAATCCTGGGCAAAGACGACGAATCCGCCCATGGGCAGAGTTTCCGACGGGTGTGTGAGCAGCGCGGTTTTGACGCGCGCGCCGCAGGGGTGCCGCAAGTGGGGGCGGAATCTGGGCCGCAAATGGCGGTGCTGAGCAAGATCGGCGGGCTGTTATCGCTCGCCCAAAGTTCGAACGAACATGAAGCGCAAGCGGCGATGAACGCCGCGCAGCGTTTGATGCTCAAATACAATCTGAGCGAATTGGAGGCGGGGCGAACCGGCGCCTTTGGCTATCGTCATTTGGGCGCGCCGAGCGGCCGCACCAACGAAGCGCAACGCATCTTAGCCAGTATTCTGGCGGATTTCTTCTTCGTCGAAACCATCTGGGTGCCGGTGTGGCGGGTGAATGAAGGCAAGCGAGGCAGCGTGCTTGAAGTGTGCGGCAGCAGCGTCAACTTGGAGATGGCGCATTACGTGCACAGCTTTCTTACTCACACTGCGGAGCGCCTGTGGAACGATCATAAGAAGGCCAACGGCACTAGTGCAGGCAGGGATCATCAGGCCTACCTCGCCGGCGTCATGGCAGGGTTTCGCGAGAAATTGACCGCTGAGCGACGTTCGCAGAAGAAGGACGGCCTGGTGTGGGTGGGTGACCCGGAGCTGAAGGGTTTCTTGAAATTGCGGCATCCGCACATGCGCTACAGCCGCTATCTCTCCAGCAGTAAACAAGCGGCCCATGCCCAGGGGCGCGCGGCGGGCTCGCGAATCGTGCTGCACAAAGGCGTGACCAGCGGCGCTAAAGGGTCGATCAAGCTGTTGCGCGGCTGACGCGAGTGGACGGCGCGGGGCCCAGCGTCTATAGCGATCACGACATGACGCGCAGTCTGGGCTCACTCGAACAGAACATCGCTGAACAGATCCGCAAAGCTATCGTGGAGAAGCTGCCCGGTGCTGTGGTCGATGTTTCCGGCGCTGGCGGCCATTTCACTCTGGTCGTAAAATCCGAACAATTCGCGGGCAAGACGCCGCTCGCCGCCCAAAGGCTGGTGTACTCAGCCATCGCGCCGCTGATGGCTGGAGAGGGTGCACCCGTGCACGCGATCGACAACTTGAAGACGATTGTCGAGTGATGCTCAATATCTAGGCACGTTGGGGTCGACTTCGCGGGACCAGGCGTCGATGCCGCCTGCGATATTGTAAACGTGCTTGAAGCCTTGGTTGATGAAGAACTGCGCGGCTTGATCGCTGCGGTTGCCCGTGTGGCAGTAGAAATACAGCGGTGTGTCCTTGGGCAGCGTCATCAGGTGCTTTTGCACTTCGCGATCCAACAAGCGTGACGGCGTGATCTTTGCGAGCTCCACTTCGTGCTCGG
>DATJEQ010000086.1:0-7152 GCA_035496495.1 Polyangiaceae bacterium | reverse complement strand
ATGTCTTCGGTGGCCTCGCGCTGCACCACATCGACGATGTCGTCGATGGTGACGATACCTTTCATACGCCCCTCGGCGTCGACCACCGGCACTGCGTTCAGATCGTACCGCGCCATCACCTTGGCGACCGCCTCTTGATCTAAGGTATCGGGAACGCTCACCACGTCCAGGTTCATGATCTCGCTCACCGGTCTTTCACCGGGAGCAGTAAAAAGATCGCGAAAGGAAACCACGCCGCGCAACCGTTGCTCCTGATCCAGGATGTAGGCGTAGTAGATCATCTCCAAGTGTTCGCGTGCTTGACGTCGCAAGTAACGCACTGCCTCTTCCACCGACACATCGGGCCGCAGGCGGGCAAACCTGGGGCTCATCAAACCGCCCGCCGCGTCCTGTGCATAGGCCAGCAGCGCCTGCACCTCTTGCCGCGTGGGACCGTCCAGAAACTGCAACATTGCGGCGCGGTGTTCCTCGTCCAGCGCTTGGATCACGTCGACCGCGTCGTCAGGCGGCAACAGGCGCAACCACGAACGGCGATTCGAATTGGGCAAAGCCAAGAGCAGCGACGATTGATCCCGCGCCGGCAAGCTCAGAAAGAAATCGTCTGCACTGGCGCGATCAAGCTGGGCGAATCCATCCAGTCGCTCTTGTACGGAGATTACGGCCCACGCGTCGCGCAGATCCTGAGCCGTCAGTGGCTCGTTCTCAATCGCGGGCGCAGCGCCTACCCCATCCGTTGAAGGCGGGCCGGGCGTGATTTCGCTCGTGGCTTCGAAGTGAGGGGGCCTGAGTGACTTCGCCATGAGGATCTACCCAGCGAATCACCGATAACTCCGCCACAAACAGAAAACCAGTGGGCGTTTCGTCACAGTGGCGATTGTGCACTCGACGCGAACTCGACTCGGGCGATACCAACTCGCAGGGCGAGCTCAGTTGATCAGCAGATCTTTGGGGTCGCGCCCCTTCAGCGTCGGATCTTCCGCGCCGGCGGCCCCCTCGTCGATACGAGGCGGCTGACCGCGCAGCACGCTGTTGCCTTCGAACAGTTCGCGCTGATCGACCACCTTGCCCGCCTTCCAGTGGTCTTCCTTGATCTCGCCGCTTTGGCCGTAAGCGGCCAGCGCATTGCCGTAGCAAATCTCTGTGACTTGCGGGCTGGGGATGCCCCGCTCGACCATCAGCCGTGCCGTCTTGGGCACCGCGAGCGGGTCCGAAACGCCCCAATCGGCAGAACTGTTGACGAAAATACGCGTCGAGCCGTACTGGCGAGCCACTTCCACCATGCGCTCATTGCCCATTTTTGTCTTCGGGTAGATGGTGAACGCGGCCCAAAAGCCTTTATCCAGCACGGCGCGCACCGTCTCCTCGTTGTTGTGATCGATGACGACCTTGGACGGATCGAGCCCATGTTCCAACGCGATGTCCATTGAGCGCAGGGTGCCGGCCTTCTTATTGCGATGCGGGGTATGCACGCACACCGGCAGCCCCGCTTGCTTGGCGAGCTCCAGCTGCGCGCGATAAAAGCGCTCTTCCAGCTCGGTCATGTCGTCGAACCCGATTTCTCCCACGGCCACCACGCCCTCTTTGCCCAAGTAGCGCGGCACCAATTCTTCGATCACCGCTGCTGCCAGGGCCTCATTGTTGGCCTCCTTGGCGTTGAGCCCAATCATGCAGTAGTGCCGGATGCCGAACTGCGATGCGCGAAAGCGCTCCCAGCCCACCAAACCTGCAAAATAATGCTGAAAGGCGCCGGTGTTGCTGCGCGGCTGCCCCACCCAGAATGCGGGCTCAATCACCGCCACCACGCCGGCTTGAGCCATGGCCTCGTAATCGTCGGTGGTGCGGGCACCCATATGAATGTGCGGATCGATGAACTGCATCGTGTTCCCTTTACCCCAGTCGTTCTAGACAGGCCCTCTAGACAGGCCCTTCCCAGGCCAGAATCTCCGTCCAAGATAGCCCAGCTGCGCTCGCGCGGCGAACTAGGGCGTCGTGTTGTTGTAACAGCGGTATCGCTAATTCATTATCCAGAAGCGAACGCACCGCAGCGAGCTTTTCCCGCGGCTGCCCCTCGTTCACGACGCGTTGCAGCAGGGGCAGCATCTCGGCTGTAGCTACCGGCCCGACGCAGCGCCACAGCTCGGGCGAAACGGGACGCGAAGCGGCCCAGCGCTCTTTGGCGTAATCGCACAGCATACGAGCCAGATTGAGATTCACGCGCCCATCAATGCCCCACACCCGAACCAGGGGCGATTCCACAAACAGGCACTTGAGCAGCAATTGATTGAATTGCGCTTCGCTGAAGAACTCCGCGGGGTACGGGTTATCGAGCGCCACCGCCTCAAACACGGACTTGATGTTGTTGCGGATCCCTTCCGCGGCCTGACCCACCAGGGCTTTCGGATAGGGCGCAATGGCGAGGGCTTTGTACAGCGCGATCTGCTCGGCGAGATCCGCGTCGGCGAACAGCCCCAACAGCACAGCGGTGCACTGCGCTTCCGGCAGGGCGCCCAGCTCCACTACCACGCGTGCGCGCCCCAGCTCGTCCAAGGTCCAAAGAGAAGGCTGCCAGCCGGGTCGCGCTGCGGAGGCTTCAGCGATTTCTGCGCGGTCCAAGATCAGTGGGCCGCTCACAAAACGACGTGGCAACTGCGAGAACCCCAGGGCTACCGCAGCGCTGTTCCCGGCGGCCACCTGGGCCAACAGGGCCCCCAGCCAACTTTGGCGATCCGAGGCAACCCGCTCGCTCAGCCATCGGTCGATCAGTGTGCTCGCGCTCATAAAAGGGGCTCAATTGGCAAGGGACGCCATGAGATCTAGCAGCAAAACGCCTCCGGCAGCCCGAATCGATGACAAATCGCGAGAAATGGTGGGCCATGTGCTTGCGCATCCGGCCGGCCTGAGTTACGAGTCGGCCCCCATGTCTAACCGACCCCTTTGGGACGTTCGTCAGCGCCACGTGTGGCTTTCCACCCCAGCCAAGGGCAAGCGTCAAAAGCGCCGCGCTCGTTCGCGCAACGGGTTGCAGTCCGCGATGGATTTCAAAGCTTCCCAGCGTCCGGCTGCCGCCGCCGAAGTCCCCGCCGCTGACTCAGCGAGCTGAGGCCTAAGTCAGCCCGCTCGGTCCGCTCATTCTGCTCAACGGGGCCAATGGTCGCCAACGCCGTTGCCAGTCTCTTCGCCAGCCTGTTCGCTGGAAGCAGCGGGCCGCTCGATTTCTTGTTCACCACCTGGAAGGGTGCGTTCTTCGAGAACGATAACTTCCGCAACAATTTCCTCACGCCGATGGCCATTGGCCTGTCGCTGACGACCGCGGCGCTGTTCATGATTGAGCGCCGGGCGCGCTTTTTGGGGCAGCCGTTCACCAAGAAAACGGCGCGCACCGTGGGCATCATCCTCACGGTGTTGGGTGTCATCACCTATTTCGACTGGCTCAACCCCAACGTCCGTTACCCGAACTACTACCACCGGCACGAGTTCTACCACTACTACATGGGCTCGAAGTATTTCGAGGAAGTCGGCTACCAGCGGCTTTACGAATGCACGGCCGTTGCTGAAGTGGAATTGGGCTTTGGCGATAAGCTCAAGAAGCAGGAATTGCGCGACCTGCGCGTTAACTTGATCACGCCGATCACGAATACCTACGTCTTCAGTGATCCGGATCAGTGCAAGAGTCACTTCAAACCTGAGCGCTGGGATCTGTTCAAAACCGACATCAAGTGGTTCGAGGAGTCAGCCCGCGGCGACTACTGGGACAACATGAAGAAGGACCACGGCTACAACCCACCGCCCGTGTGGACGATGTCCGGCAAATTCTTCAGCAGCTTCGCCCCTGCCGGCGATGGCTTCTTCAAGCTGCTCTCGTTGATCGACGTCGCGTTCCACATCGGCATCATTGTGCTGCTCGGATGGGCCTTCGGTTGGCGCGTGATGACCGTGGGCAGCGTTTTCTGGGGCTGCAACGCCGTTGCGAACTTCTATTGGACGGGCGGCGCCTTCATGCGCCAAGACTGGGTGTTCTTCATCGTGGCCTCCGTGTGCCTGGCCCGAAAGCGCTATTTCGGGTTGTCCGGTGCGGCGCTGATGTGGTCGGCGCTCTTGCGCGTGTTCCCAGTGGTGTCGTTCTTTGGGGCCGGCGTGATCGTGGCGTTGGATTTATTCCGTAACCGCCGCATTCGCCCGGATTTCAAGCGCTGGATTGCTGGCGCGGCCATCGCGTTGGCGGTGCTGGTGCCCGCGAGCATGGCCGTGTGCGGGGTTGATTCATACAAGGCCTTTGCCACGCACATCGGCCGCCACCGCGCCACACCGCTCACCAATCACATGGGCCTAGAGACGATCCTGTCGCACAGCTGGAGCGGCCGCATGCGCTTCACTCAAGATGATCGCCTCGACGATCCCTTCGAGGGCTGGAAAGACGGCCGTATTGAGCGTGTGGCCAAGCTCAAGTGGCTGCAGGACATCATTGTGCTGTTCATCGCAGGATGGATCGCGTGGGCATTGCGACGCACGAAGTTGATCTGGGTGGGCATTGCGCTGAGCGCGCCACTCACCATCACGCTTCTGAACTTGACCTGCTATTATTACGCCCTGTTGGTCGCTTCTGTGGTTTTAGTGCGCGCGCGGCCCGCATTAGCCGTCGCGCTACTGGCCACCAGCGCCGCCAGCCAAGTGCTGCACTACCGCTTCTGGTTCATTGACGACAAATTCACGGCGCACAGCTACTTGTTCTACGCCTTGGGCCTATTGCTGTTGATCGGCTACAGCCGCCCATTCAGCGTTGCCCGCCTGAAGGCGTGGCTCGCGCGCAAACCCGAGCCGCGTTCGCCTCAACCGCCTCAATCGCCTAAATCAGAACATCCCGAACGTGTTTCAGCGTCTGCTTGAAGCCGAACGGCATGGGGCTTAATCCAATACACAGGTGATCGCCCTGGGTGTCGATCCGCCCCACCGTGACCAGCGGCGTGATCAGCTTGATCGCCGCATGGAGTTTCGGGTTCTTCGTGACAGCGGGGTGCTTCATCAGATCCAAAACGATGCGATCGCCCGATCCTGACACCACGAACGGGGGGCGTTTGGGAATGTAGCCGATCAAATTACCGGGCTTGCTCAGATCCAAGGCGCCCGATTTCAGCAGCGTTGCAATGGGGGAATCACTCTCGCCCAACACGCGCAAGATCAAATCCCCCAGCCGCAACTCCACGCGCAGCTGGTCGCCGTCCGCTACCACAGCTTCAACGTACATCAACGCAGAGCCCCGCAGACTTGTTCCCATTAACGCAAGGGTGCCCGTCATGCGCAAACCAGGAGGCACGGCTTCCACCTCCACATCGCGGGGGGCTTTCTTGCTTTTGAGCTCGGAGGCGAACCAACGCACCAAATCCAAGGGGATCCCTAGCTGCAGGCCGGCCGCGTTCTTCAGGGCCCGCAGGATTTCCTCTGGGTGATCCAGCAGATAGCGCGAAACACTGAGTACGGCTCTTTGGGGCTGCACCCGGGTGAGTATTGCTGTGCACATGGCCGCTGGCTACCGCTTTTCACCCTCCAGCGAAAGATGATACGAAAGGCGCTTACCCGTTTTCCGCCCACTCATGGAACAGCCCGCCACGAACCCAGAGCTCCCCGCGACGGAGGCACCCGACGCGGAGCTTGCGCGGCTTGTGAGTGAAGAGGAGCGCTGCTTAGAGCGGGTGCAAGGGTGCTTGGCAGAGCGCGCTACCCACAAGATCGAGCGCAAGGAGATCGACTACGATTCGCAGCTGATCGAGGTGTGCGATCAAATTGCCACCTCGCGCATGGAAGATGTTCCACCCCTACTGGAGCAAATGGAGCGGCTGCAGATGCAGGCGCTGGCCGCCCAACAACGTCAGAAGGAGCAAACGGAGGAACACGTCGATCCCCGCTCGCCGTATTTTGGGCGGATGGTGCTGCGCGAGGCCGGCCGCGAGCGAGAGATCTTGATCGGGCGCTCTACCTATCTGGATCCACGCAGCAATCTGCGCATTGTGGATTGGCGCGATGCACCGGTCAGTAGGCTCTACTACCGCTATGCCGAAGGAGACGAGTACGAAGAAGTGTTCGGCGAGCGTGAAGTGATGGGCGAAGTTTTGACCCGCCGCAGCCTAACCATCGTGGACAAACGGTTGCGGCGGATTGTGGCGCCTCAGGGCACTTTTGTGCGCCCGGAAACGGGGCGCTGGCAACGCGGGGGCAGCGGTTTGAAGCTCCACGGCGGGCAAGGCAGCGCGCCCCGAGCCGAGCAACTGCACCGGCCGGGAAAGCTGGGCATTGGGGGCGATGATATTCGCGAAGACAAGCACTTGCGTGAGATTACAGCCCTGATCGATCCGCGTCAGTTTGAGCTGATCACCAAGCCGGATTCAGGCTTGGTCGTGATTCAGGGCGGCGCAGGCAGCGGCAAGACAACGATCGGCCTGCACCGCTTGGCGTACCTGGCCTACCAGGATAAGCGCCGCTTTCGCACCGATCGAATGTTGGTGGTGGTGTTCAACACCGCGCTGGCCCGTTACATCTCGCACGTGTTGCCCGCGCTCGACGTCGTGGGCGTGCTGGTGCGCACCTACGAGGATTTCGCCGCCAAGCTACGCATCGCGCACTTCCCTTCCCTGCCGAAGACTTACGCCACCGACACGCCGACCGTCGTGACACGCCTGAAGAAGCACCCGTTCATGCTCAACGCGATTGAAGACCACATCGCGCGCTTGGCGGCTCGTTTCGCCGCAGCCTTTCAAACAGCCGCAGAAAACGATGCCTCGCGCGAACTCATCGCGCATTCCTGGCAAAAAACAGAAGGCCGCCCGCTCTCTCACCGCGTTTTCGCCGTCACCCGTTGGCTGCAAGATGGGCCGCGCGGGCTGTCCACGGCGGAAAAGAACAAGCTGGAGCGCCGCGCCAACGATGCGTTGGAGCTGTCGCAAGATGTGACCATGGCGTGGGCGGAAATCCTCACCGATCAGAAATTCTTAGGCGAGATCAGTAGCAGACTAGCGCCCGGGGCGTTCAGTCCGCGCGATCTGGAGCGTGCTGTTGAATGGTGCAACCATAAGACCGCACTGGCTCATCAACACCAAGAACAGGTGGAGCAGATCGAGCGCGACGGGCTGGAGACCAAAGCCCACGGACACAAAGATCCGC
>DATJEQ010000085.1:0-23335 GCA_035496495.1 Polyangiaceae bacterium | reverse complement strand
CAAAAACGAAGGTATCGCTCGCGAATTCGTCAGCCTCCTGCAAAACGCCCGCCGAGAAGCGGGCCTAGAAGTCAGCGACCGCATCACTGTGTCGTGGGCTTGCACCAACGACGAAATCAGCACTGCCCTGCGCGAACATGCCGCCTACATCGCGCGCGAGATTTTAGCAGTGAACTTCAGTGAGGGCGAAGGGACACAGGCAGTGACGCTGAATGACGTGGAAGTGAAGTACACCCTGAGTCGCGCGTTTGGCTGAGGTCGTCTCCATGCCTTTGGGCGATATTAGCCCTACTGGTTAATTCGCTCTGTAACCACCGCAGGGTTCAATCATTCTAGACGGCAGAGCCTGAACAATCCAATTAGTCAGACATGGCAATTTGCACTGCACGGGCCATGTGATCACCTGCCCTCGCTTCCCCCACGGGGCGTTGTGCTGGGCACAGGCGACTCATGCGGCGCGCTATCGGATGCGGTGCGCAGTAGGATCGGGTGGGTGAAATAGGTCGAGCAAGCAAAATCGGGATTACGCCAGAACTCCCAGTGCATGTAGACGTGGCCGTCGGGTGAGACAATTTCGCTGGGAGGAACCCCAAAGGGTGACGCGCGTTCGACCGAATCGAGCACGCCAATGTCGAAAGCGGTGACGCCGCTAGACTTGATCACTCCGCGTTCGATCACGTGACCGTCAATGCCGTCAAGAATGATCTCGATGTTCGTACTCATGTCTATCGCGTTGAGCGGACTGCTGGCGGGCAATTTATCTAGGGCAGGCAAGAACTGTTCGGCAAAGATCGGATGGATCCGTTCGTGCATGCGACTGAGATAGCGCGCGATGGGCACCTGGGCGGCATTGAGTGCCACCTCGTCGCTCGGCTTTGCGTGTGGCACATAGTTTTCGATCGCCGAACGCCAATGCTCAATCCCGCTGGCGTGCCGGCATGCATGCTGCTCTCTACAGCTAGAGAGAACGAATACAAGCACTAGGGCCGAGTTACGCACGAGTGTGAAATACTCGTCCTGACGCCCGTGAGCAACGGATTGTGATTCCAGTGCTCCTCCCGGCTTTGGCAGGCCGTCTTGACTCTATACCGACAAACGGTATAGTACACTATCCGCAAGGGCATGATTCAATCGTTCGCGGATCAAGGTACGTTTGCCCACTGACCGTCCCCCTACTCATCCCGGAGAAATGCTGCTCACCGAGTTTCTTGAGCCGCTCGCGCTGACTCAAATGATGCTGGCGCAACGCATTGGTGTGCCATTTCAACGGATCAATCAGATCGCCAATCGCCGCCGAGCGGTGACCCCGGACACAGCGTTGCGGTTCGCGAAGGTTTTCGGCACAACGGCCGAATTCTGGTTGAATTTGCAACAGGCATGGGATCTCTACCAAGTGACGCGGTCGCCGGAAGCGAAGTCCATCAAAGCCATCCGGCCGCTGAAACGGGCAAGCTGACGTGCAAAGCAAACGCCCCACCGTCGCGCCACCTAGCAAACGCAGCGCGGCGCCGCGGATTGACGACAGCAGATTCTTTCGGCTTGAAGCCGAGAAGCACCGGCTCTGGCGCCGCCTGGTTAAGCTGAATCCATCACTGCAAGATCTCACTGACGATCGCGAAGCGGCGATCCGTGCCCTGCACGCAAAGGAAGAAGAGCTGACCCGATCTTTGAACCTCATCGACGGTTGGTTGCACAGCGCGGTGCTCACTACCGTTGCCGGCTTACTCAGAACGAAGACAAAGAAACGCAACCAGCGCTGAGGTACCAATTAGACCACTCCAGCGCAGAATGGGTTTCGAGTGGTGAACCACCCGCTCCATGGTGTACAATCAATGCGCAATGCCCAGCGCTGATTTCAAGTCTAACGCCGTCAAACGCGCCGAGTATGACGCGGAGGGTCAAGCATTGATTATCGAGTTCAGCTCGGGGCGCACGTATCGGTATAAGAACGTGCCGCAGTCGGTGTACGATTGGTGCGTGCGGTCGAAATCGAAGGGCGCGTTTTTGACGCGGTTGGTGAAAGACAAATACGAATTTGAAGAGATCACTGAAGCACCGCCTCAAGCAGATCTCGGTTCGGATCTCGCGGCATCGCTCGCAGCACTGCGCGCTAAGCAGCAAGCGAAGCTCTGACCTGTCAATCCATGGGCTTTGAACGGCCATGATTTATCTACTCGTCTTGCTCTCAGGCGCGGCAGCGCTGTCATGGGAAACCTTGTGGCAAATCGAGGCGTCGCTTGCGCTTGGGGTTTCCGCCATGGGCACGGCGATCGCGCTGGTTGCTACGATGGGCGGAATGACCATCGGCTCGCTCCTGATGGGCAGATTCATGGGGCAGCGCTCGGTACAAGAGCCGCAACGCTTGTTCGCTGCTCTTGAATTGGTCATTGGCCTGAGTGGCCTGCTGCTCAAGGCCGGATTCGCCCAGGTGACGCTGATGGACCGGGCCATCTGGCAAGGAACACCGGCCTTAGCTCCCGCGCTTTATCTGCTGGCGATCCTTGCCGTGATGGGGCCAGCAAGTGTCGCGATGGGCGCGACCTTGCCGGTGTTCGGTCGCCTTGCCCGAGATCAGAAAACGTCACTCAGCACTTTGTATGCACTGAATACGACAGGAGCAGCAGTGGGCGTGCTCTTGGTGTCATTCGCGGTGTTGCCGTTGCTTGGGGTGGAGTTGAGCGCGATTCTGTTATCCTGTGTGAATCTCACCGTTGCGGCGTTGGCGTTCACCCTGTTGCGCCCGCACCGGGCTCACAGCGAACCACCAGCCACCGACGCAGCAGAATTTTCGGTGGCGCGCGACGACCGCGTGACCGCCGTGCGGTTCAGTGAATATGCCATCGTCTTTATGACTGGATTCGTCACCCTCGGACTTGAGGTGACCTGGTTCCGGGCGTTGCGTGCAGCGTTCTGGTCGACCACCGACAGCTTTGCCATCATGCTGACGGCAGTGCTGGTTCCGCTTGCGGCGGGCGCATCCGTCGCGCGTTGGGCCACCCGTCATAAGATCCGAGCAGAACAGTTACTGGTATGGGGTGGCGTCGCCGTGCTGCTGAGTACTCCCGTGCTCGAACGGTTCGATCTGTTTTTCGCTCACTACGCCCACGCTTACCCCGTAGTTGCGGCAACGCGCCTTGCGACCTCACTGCTGACACTGGGGCCTGCCGTTGTTCTACTGGGAGGACCGCTCCCGCTGCTCTTGGATCGTCATACAAGCAGCCACGCATGGGCGGGGCTTTATGCTGCCAGTACGCTGGGTAGTGTATTGGGGTCACTGGGCGCCGCCTGGATCTTGCTGCCAGCAATCGGATCTGAACGCAGCGCCTGGCTAATGGGAGCTCTTGCCTGCGCTGCGGCCATCACCCTGATCGATGTGCGGCGTCAACGCTGGCTACTCCTGCTGCTTTCGTCACTGGCGTTGGTAATTGCCGTCGCGGCGCAATCCGGAGTTGGCCGCACACGCGTGCAGGGCGTTCTTCAAGCCAAGGTGATCCGTTTACTGGCCGCACACGACGGCCCGGACGCAACCATTGCCGTAGCTGATGACGCCGATGGCGACCGAGTGCTGGCCATCGACGGCTTTTCTGCGACGAGTCAGGGTCAGACGACGCACTACATGGAATGGATGGGACGGCTACCCATGCTCTTGCATCCGAACCCCGAGCGCGCGCTCGTGATCTGTTTTGGAACCGGACAAACCGCTAACGGCGTTCGCAATGAAAACCCGGGATCGCTCGATATCGTTGAACTGAGCGCCGGGGTGTTCTCAATGGCTGGATTCTTCAGCAGTAACGGGGGTGTGCTCCACGACAGGCGCGTGCACCCCGTCGTGATGGATGGCCGGGCTTGGCTGCGGCGCACAACGAACCAATACGATGTGATCACGCTGGAACCGATGCCGCCCAACTTCGCCGGCGTGAATGCCTTGTACTCCACTGAGTTCTATCAACTCGCAGCGGAGCGTTTGCGCCCCGGTGGCGTTGTCACGCAATGGCTTCCCTTTCATTTACTGAGCCTCGAAGACGCCGGCGCGATCGTGGCTACTTTCCAGCGCACCTTCCCCGATGCGCTGCTGTGGATCGATCCCGTCGATCTTTCGGGGGTTCTCGTGGGCCGCGTCCAGGCGCTGGAGCAGCCACTGGGCGACACCTTCCCGGGGCTAATGCGCGGCCAAGCGCACGGGAACATGAGCGCAGAGCAAATTAAACGCGGGGTGGCGCTGCGCAGCGCTGGACTTAAGTTGTGGGCGGATGTCGCGGGCGATATCATCACTGACGACAATCAACTCTTAGCCTACGGTTTGCACCGTTCGCTCGGAGTCATGGTTGCTTCGGACCACATGACGCGCCACCTCGGGGTGGTGCGCTGGATGCAACAACACGAGCACGGCGCCCCGAAAAATCCCGCGTATCGTTAGTCAGCCCTTGCCCGACTCTTGTACACGCTGAAGGCGGATCTGCCAGCACAGCCAACCCCCAACCGCGCAACCGGCAAGCCACAGAGCGATGCCCACAGCCGTGGCGCAGTGCGCGATGAATAGGTCCCAATTGAGCAGATTCATGCTGTTTAGCAAGTAGTGCCAGTCGTGCAACGGGTCGTTGCTGAAACTGATGAGCGGTAGTGCCTGCGCGCGAGCATCAGCGATGTACGGTGCCGAATCCTGCAATGAAAACCCGAGCCAGCAGGTGCACACGCAGGCACCAAAATAATCTCGCTGCCAGCCCAACAAATGCCAAGCCGCAAGGATGGGCGCCATCCACTGCAAGAACGAACCCCCGGCGACGCTCACCCATTGCCCAGCCCACAGGAACACGATGTGCCCCAGCTCGTGCAAGCCAAACGTGATCCCCCCGAACGCGTTGTGGTAATTCCGATCAAAGAACGGGCGCGCCCCGCCGTACACGAGATACGCCAGCAGCACCGAGCGCAGTATCCAGCCCTCGCGCTCGTTACACCAATCGCGCGCGTCTTCCACGACGTCGCGCCCCAGCTCTTGCGCACCCAGGATGAGTGCCCCAGGCCGTTCTGATTCCGCGTTCCCTCGATCGGTCATGAGCCACCCATGCTTGTGGATCATTCTATCAACTTGCCCGCTCAATGTTAACGGCGCCCTCTTGGAGCAGTGTCAGACTGACGCGCGGGTTCATGCTATCGTTCTTTAGGGCTCCCAATGATGCACGGTGTCGTTTTTTTGCCGGGGATTATTGCGCCCGCCGAGCACCGATACGAACCATTGTTGCACCACCTTACCGGTGTCCATCCGATCCTGAAGAATCTAGAGATCTATCGTGGAGACTCGCAACCGGCTGGGTACTCGATCACGACCGAGATCGAGGGCGTCTTGCGGGCTGCCAATGAAGCCGGACTCGACCGGTTTCACCTGTACGGCCATTCCGCCGGGGGCGCGATAGCCCTTGCCCTGGCACTCAAGCATCCGCATCGCGTGCTGACGCTCGCAGTCGACGAGCCCGCTAGCGATTTCACTGAGCTGGGAAATGCGGACTACGGATGGCACGAGTTCGACAATGCCTTAAGCATGCCACCGAAGGAAGCCACCGCTGAATTCCTACGACTTCAGGTCGCGCCCGGCGTCGCCTTGCCGCCTGCCGCTGAGAAGGCACCGGCGTGGATGGCCAAGCGCCCCGCCGGCATGCGCGCCTTCATCGCAGCCCTGCGCGCGCACCGCGTGACGGATGAGGCTTATCGCGGCTTCACAAAACCGGTGTACTTCACTCGGGGAAGCCTCACCCACCCCCGCTGGGCATTGATGGAGCAGCGCCTATCGCGGCTGTTTCCGAATTTCACTTCGGAAATATTCGAAGGCCTCCACCACTTGAACACCTGCCACAGCGCGGAGCCCGAACGGGTCGCGGCGCGTCTCACGACGCTGTGGCAGCGCTCCGCGTGAGGGCTCAGCCGCATCGTCGTCGCTTGAACAGCAGTGTCGCGAGTGCGACCGCGAATGCGATCTTTGATGCGCCGCCCTCAGCAGGCGAGTGCGACAGTGCGCAACCGCTCGATTCATTGGCAGTCGGTGCAGCAGTGGCGACCGTCCCGCCAGTGCTTGATCCCGCTTGAGCCACTGAGCCACCCGCGGCCGTGGTTGTCCCCGCGTTTGCGATCACCCCAGGGTTGCCCGATGCGCCGCCCACGGACGTTCCACCTGTGGCGCCGCCGCCCATGCCGCCGGTGCCAGCTAAACCCGGCGTTCCGCCGGCACTGAGCCCCGC
Source organism: Polyangiaceae bacterium (assembly GCA_035496495.1). Lineage (GTDB taxonomy): Bacteria > Myxococcota_A > Polyangia > Polyangiales > Polyangiaceae > SZUA-265. The sequence goes on along the minus strand of DATJEQ010000085.1, from coordinate 17,105 downwards.
CGAACCCCCGCTTCCGCCGATCATCTGAGCACCACTGGATCCACCCGCGCCACCTGCATTGACGCCGCCGCTTCCGGCACCGCCGCCTGTGCCTGCTGTGCCACCGGTTCCTCCCGCTCCGCCGGTGCCGAGATCCACCGCGCTCGTTGCGATGCCCGTCGCGCCCCAGAACACCACGTGCGAGCCGTTGGTCTTCATGATGTCGACGCTGGTCAACATGTCCGTCGCTGAGGGGGCGATCTCAATACCAGTGATCGTGTGACTGGGGCCATCACCCTCTTGGTCCGTTTGGGTCCATTTGCGCATGCCTTCGATCAAATTGAAGTACACGGGGTCATTCGCCGCGGCGCCGCCCACACCATAATCTGGCAAATGAAAATTCGCGCTCACCGGAGCTGCCCCCATGTAATTCAGCGTGATCGTCAGATCCGCGGCGCCTTCAGACGCAGTCAGAATCAAGAACAACTTCGAATACGTTGCCTGCGGAATAGGCAGCGAAAAATTCTGCGGCCCGTTCGCGATGTAAATCTGGTGTGTCTGCGGACTGGTTGAAGGCGCGGCATTGGAAAAATGCAGATCGATCTCCGGATGTCGCGTATCGGCGGGGAATACGCCGTCATCGGGCAATGCTTTGCCGATCTGGCCGCCCACTGTCTTGCCCTGCGTGTTCAGCACCGCTTCCACCGCGTCGGTCACGTAGCCGTCGCCATTGCCGTCGCCGTCCACGCCCTGCCCCGGCGTCCACGGCACAACAGTGCCGTTGTCCAGTGTTGAAACCGTGCGTCCGTCGATCAACCCGTCCACCGGCACCTGCACGATCGTATCCGCAGCCGCACTCTGGCGCGCCACCGTGCCGATTGCCGCGGTAGCCAGAAAAGCCAGAGTGATATTTCGAACGCGTGAAGTCATAAACACTAGCTCCATTCACTTGCCCATAGCCGTGACCCAACAAGGCCACAAGCCCGCCCTTTCCACAGTTGATTCATGGTGGATCGGGTTCACAACACGCCCCTGCCCAGCGCGTGCTGCCAGCTTGTGCACCGCTCTTAACCCAGAGTTGGATGGTTCGCGATCACGGCGGCATTTCGATTGAGCGGATTTTGCAATCGCTGCCGATCCAGTAGAGCTGTGTCCCGTCGTTGACGAGCCAGCGTGGCGTGGGCTGATCGCGTACTAAATGCTCGCTGACGACCAACGTATTATCGACGGGGGTCGTGATCGAGGCGCGCGAGATCCCCCCGTGGTCGCTCGCGACGTAGACGTGCGTGTCGCTAACGGAGAAACCGGTGACGATCCCGGAATCCACCGCGTTCACCACCGCTTCGTAGCTGGCATATTCTCCGAGATTCGCCTTGAGCACACTGCTGTAACCCGCCGCAAACGCGTGCGTGGCGTTGAGTGCCACCAGATCGCGCGCCGGCCCCACATCATCACCCAAAATGAGCGTCACGTGTGCTCCGCCGTTCTGCGAATTCTGCGCCATCGCACCGTGCACGTCGATGGTGTAGATGACGTCGGTGTCATTGAGCGCAATGCCGGCTGCTTCGCCACCCGGAATACAGCTCTCGTTGCTGGAAGCCACGTAAATCGCCCCCGGAACAGCGTCGCCCATTGCAGGAGCCGTGCTTCCTTGACAATCGACCGCCGCTGGCGGCACACCGGCTCCCGCATCGCTCGCCAAGCCGTCGCTGGGGATCTTGAAAACGTCAGCGCGGTGCGTGAAGAACACCATGCCGCCCCCCACCGCCAAACCTCGAGCTGGCGCATCAAGCTCAATCAACGTGATCGGTGTCCCCCCGGACAACGCGACCTTCATGATCGTGTCGTCGCCCATGTTGCTCCAATAAAGGGCAGCGCCATCGCTCGCGATCGCGCTCGTGCGCGTCGGCTTCGCGGGATTTTCCAGTGCTAGGCCGTTGGCAATCTCAGTAACCGCGCCGCCCGCAAGGGGCATGCTGGAGATCTTGCCCGTGCCGGTGTCCGAAAAATAGAAGGTGTTGCCCCTGAGGATCATGCGCGGATTGACACACCCGCCGAGCGTGCCGACTTCCGCCGGGGGCGCGGCACAATGACCCGCCCTGCACCCCGCCCCGGGCTCACACACTGTGTTGCAGTCGCCACAGTGCTCGCCGTCATTTTGCAAATCGACGCAGGCTGGGGCGCACTCATCCGGCAGCCGCACTGGGCATTTACAAAAACCGTGAGTTCCCTCCACAACCTGCCCAACAAGCGGACAGCTAAACGTCGCGGGCAGAGCAGTATCCGCATCGCTCGCGTCACCGCGCGATCCGTCGCTCACATCGGATGAAGCCTGCGCATCGCTCAGTGAGGCATCGCGGATTGCATGAACGTCGGCGTCAGCACTTGATGCACGCTCTCCCCTTGAGCACCCCACACCAAGTACCCACAACGCGAACGCGATTCGGCAATCCCAGCGCACGCTTCAAGCTATACACCCAAAATCACCGCAGATCGAGCAACCACAACGCGCCGACACTGGCCGCCAGCTGTGTCTGCCCGATTGTGTGTGTCGCTCGCTGAGTGAAAGAGGAATCATCAAACAACCAATCGTGCTCAGTGTACGTGTATTTTCTTCGTATGCTGGACAGATCCGTGTTGGCGTAAAACGCGGTGGTGATGCCAAAGGCGCTCCGCTTACCGCGGTAGAAGATGTATCCGATCTCGGTGCGCGCTCCGGCGTAAGGAACGGTGCCGCCAGCACCTGGGTCGTCGGAGAGAAATCCAGCGCCGACCCCGGTGTAACTGTGCACCCCTGAATCTCCCAGCAACGCCAAGTGCCAGTGCGCCTGGTCAAGTCCCAAACCGAGCAGCCCCGCCCAAGTCAGTTCCCACGAGAACAACCCGGCAAGTTGAGCGCCAGTGCCTAGACGCAACACGCCGACGTGAAACAGCAGTCTGCCGTCGAGCAACAATCCCCCAGTGTGCTTACCCCCGCTCACTCCGTTCCCGGCGTATCCATCCCAAGCGAAGTGATCGTTCGTTTCTGCTGCTGCAAGCCCGCAATGAGCAATGGCAGCGAGAACTAAGAGGCATGACGTCAAGCGTCGAATTGCGGCAGTCACGCGGCCAGTGTGACAAACCATCAAATGGCACAGCACAAGAGCGAGTGACACAATTACCGATTTCCGTCACCATCGGCAGCTGCTCGGCAGCGCGCTTCGCCAGGCTAGAGCCTTCCACTTGCCTGGAGCTGTCAGCGTGTGGGACCGGGGCCAATGATGTTAACCAACGGAACTAACCATGTCCCGCTGCCGAACACTTGGACCTGCGGCACGCTGACGTAGCCCGACGCCGCTGCGCCACAAGAGGCACTGAACGGCCCCAACTGGACCTGATAGGTGGTGGGTCCAGTGAAGGTCAATGCCCCGGCGATCGCATATCCCGTCGGTGCGCCGCCGCGCGGCTGCACGCTACCCTTCGTGAGATCGCAGATCTTCGTCGTCAGGTTCACGTCGCTGAACACGCTGACGTCGTTGAATACCGCGTAGTAGTCCGTATTGTTGCCGTATGTGCAGTTGCTGGTGAAGGGGAACACATTGGCTGCCATGGCCTTGACATCGAAACCCCACGGACCGCTACCCGTGTCATATATTAGGCCCGCCTTGGCCGTGCCAAAGTCATCGCCATACTGGGTCATCAGGTATTGCTGACCGCTGTGGGCTGTGAATCGGGTGTCCCCGAAATCGTCGACCACCGAGTAATCGCTGGCAAAGGTTGCGATGCAGTAACCTTGCCACGCGCTTGCCACGGTGAGCCCCGTCGAACCGCCGCCGCTCCCCCTGTCGCCGGTGCCGCTGCATCCGCAGAGAGCCATAGCCACGGTGATCGCAACCAACCGCTTGACCCAAGTGCTCTTCATCGCAGCCACCCCTGCGCGCCAGTGTGACCCAACGGGTCCGCAATGACCAGCAACTAGCGACCGAATCCGACGCTTTGAATCTTGTGTCGTGTCATGTCGTCCGACACGGGCTGGCGCTATGCCATTTCGGAATAGGCAACTCCCTGTCGGCCTCGCGCGGATTCTGTAGTAACGTCGGCGCGACCCGAGTTGGAGCTCAGGTCAGCCCGGTTCATGGAGTCCCCAGCACACAAGGCGCCGCTCAGTTCCTTCCGCAGGCTGTACGGGCTTTTTTTCGTCTCGGGAATGAGCGGGCTCATCTATCAGGTCGTGTGGGTGCGGCAATTCGCTAACGTTTTTGGAAACAGCGTTTATTCCGCCGCGATCGTCACCGCTATCTTCATGGCCGGCCTCGGGTTGGGCGGCTGGATCGCCGGCGGTTACATTGATGCGCGCTTTGCTACACAGCGCCAACTGCCGCTCAAGCTTTACGCATACTTTGAAGCGCTGATCGGCTTTCTGGGCTTGGTCACAGCCCTGGTGTTGCCCGAACTGGGGTCATTCGCCGCTTCAATTTCTAGCTACTCGCGTATGCCCAACGGTTGGTACACGCTATCGCTCGGTTCGAGCCTGCTGCGCTACGCGGTGCCGATTGTGCTGCTCACCCCAGTGACGACGTTGATGGGGGCAACACTGACGCTCCTGATCCGTTTCGTGGTGCACCGCGAGGTGACCGACGCTGGGGTTCGCGTTGGTATGTTGTACGGCTTCAACACCGCGGGGGCCGCGCTAGGCTGCTTACTCACCGATTTATTTTTGGTGCCACATATTGGCCTGTTCTCAACCCAAGCCTTCGCCTCGCTCGGCAATTTCGCCGCCGCTTTCGGGGCTCTTCGGCTTGCGGCTGCGGTGGCGGCCGACGCCCCACCCGCAGAATCTCAAACAACGATCGTCGAATCAACCACCGCGGATGAGCGCAACTTCCCCCTTGGCGTGCATCATCGGCGCGTGCTGCTTGGCGCGAGCAGCGCGGCGCTGCTTTCCGGCGTCGTCGGCATGGGCATGGAGATCGTGTGGTTTCGTTATCTGATGTCGATGCTCGACAACTCTCGAGAAGTATTTTCTTTGCTGTTGGGGACAATTCTGATTGGTATGTGGGTGGGTTCAACGCTGGCTGGCGTGCTGCATCAACGATTTGGCAATGCCGCAGTGCTGTACGCCTCGGCGCAAAGCGTGCTGTTGGTCGCGACCGCGGCGCCACTGATGGCGATCACGCGTGCTGGACTGCACGGCTGGATAACCAGCGTTTGGACATCCGTCATGCATGCCCCGCGTTGGCTGCAGGCGCTGGTACTGCTGCCCACCGTCGAATTGCTTCCTTGCGCGTTGGTGACCGCTTTGCCTGCAGTGGTCATGGGCATGACGTTCCCGCTGGCTAACGCCGCTGCGCAAGACGCAGCGAACAGCGTGGGGCGCCGCGCTGGGATGTTGTATGCGGCCAACACCGTGGGGGCGGTACTGGGAGCCACGTTCGCCGGCTTCTGGCTGCTGCCCCAGCTTGGCACCCAGGGCTCCGTGCGCGCGCTGCTGCTCTGTTCAATGGCCTCGCTGCTGCCGCTGTTTTGGGTAGTACCTGCAGCTCGTCGTCGGACCGACGGACGCGCCTTTGCGATCTCCGCTGTGGTGGGTGTCTTGGTGCTCGGGGTGTGGTCGCGGTTGCCGAGCAACTGGTTGATCCATGAATCGACCCCAACGCCCAAGCCCGAGGAGCGCCAACTCGCGGCCAGCGAGGGCATTGGCGAAACCATTGTCATCACCCAACGCAGCAACGCCCTCATGCTGTACACGAACGGGCACAGCATGTCTTCGACTGCGTTTTCCGCACAACGCTACATGCGGCTCTTCCCTCATCTGCCGCTGCTGTCGATGGACCACCCAACCGACGCCCTCGTAATCTGCTTTGGAGTCGGCAATACCCTCAACGCTACCTCACTTCATCCTGAGCTCCAGCGCATCGACATGGTCGACATCTCCGAGCACGTGCTCAGTCACGCCAAATACTTCAGTTCGGTCAACGGTGAGCCACTGAAGGATCCGCGCGTGTCCGTTTACGTCAACGATGGGCGCCACCACCTGCGCATGGTGCCGCCGAGCACGTACGACCTGATCACGGCGGAGCCACCACCCATCTCAGAGGCCGGCGTGGCGGCATTGTACTCGTCCGATTTCTACCGGCTGGCGAAGAGCCGCCTCAAGCCGGGTGGGATCATCACTTATTGGTTGCCGATCTCGCAGGTGAGTGGCGACGTGGGGCTTTCCGCGGTGCGCGCGTTCGTCGATGCCTTCCCTAACGCGGTGCTCTTGGAAGGCTACGATTACGATCTGATTCTCGTTGGCGTTAATGGGCAGGAACCCTTTCGTTTGGATCCGGAGCGTATGATGACTCGCATGCAGGCCAGCCCGCAGATCCAAAAAGACATGGAACGCGCCGGCGTGGGCAATCTGTTGGAGCTGGCCGGGTTGTTCGTGGCTTCCCCCCGAAGCCTGCACGAGGCCACGACGGGAGTGTTGCCTGTTACCGACGATTATCCGGTTCTGGAATACGGCTCGGGTCAGCTGACTATCGATCGCACCCCGATCTCAGGCGCCTTGTTTCGAATCGATCGGGATTTCTCGGAATACTGCCCCCGCTGTGGTGAGCCGCAGTTCGCAGAACAGCTCGCGGATCTGCCCGCCTACCTACACGTGCTTTCGCAGCTTTACACCAGCCCCAAGTTTCTGACGAGGAGCGGCCAACTGAGCATCACGGCCAACTCGCGCGAGGCGCGGGTCATTCGCTCGAGCAAGTACCTACGACACCTGCTGATCGATGGCGAAGCGAGCAGCTCACGGTGAGCGAAACGGCCGACTCAGCGCCTGCCCGGAGCGTCGAGCCAACGCTGATAGGCGGCGTCTAGCTCTGCGGCGCGCTCGGGGGCATCAGGCAGGATATTGGTCAGTTCCTGGGGATCATCTTGCAGATCGAAGAGCATGCGGCCCTGGTTAGCAACGTCGATCATCAGCTTGTAACGTTGTGAAATGATCGCCCGCTTGTAGGTGGTGTTAAGCCCGGTCACGGCTTCCACCACGGTGGGCAGGCCGTTGTCGGCGAATAACCCGTAACCCGGGATTTGCACGCCAGCAAACGCGCCCAGCGTTGGAGTCAGGTGAGCCAGGGTTACCGGCTTGTCAATGCTGCGCGCACCGCACTGGGGAACCCACAATACCAACGGAACATGAATGCTCTCTTCGAACACGTTGGGGCCGTGCCCTTGCCGGCCACGCGCCAACAACTCCTCACCGTGATCAGCCAAGATCGCGATGATTGTGCGCTGGAAGCGACCTTGCTGCTGCAATAGTGCAAACAAGCGACCCAATTGTTGATCGACGTAGTTAGCTCCCCGGTAATAGGCGACCGATTCGTCCTCCTCCTTGCCCTCAGCGTCGTGATGCAAACTGTAGTTGGCATGGGTGTCGGCGATGTGCGCCCACACGAATGCCGGAGTTGAGTCGCGGTGCAGGAACTCCAGGATGCCCTGACTCATGGCTGCTGAGGTGAGCTGCCCCTTCACACCGGTGGGCGAAAAATCACGCCAATAGTCGTTGCCGCGCGCAAACCCGCGGTGGAAGACTGCGTGATCGTAGACGTCGGAAAAGGCCGCACTGCGGTACCCAGCGCGCGTGAATAACTCCGGCGCGGTGAACGGCGGCTCCAGGTTCTCGTCCAGCAGCGCGTTCTTCGGCCCGACGTCAGCGAAGGGGCGAGCACTCAGGAGGGATGTGACGCTGGTCGTGGTCATTGCCGTGGGTGAATACGCGCGCGTAAAGAACAGGCTGTTTTCGCGGAGTGTGCTCAGATTCGGCATCACTTCGGGGGTCAGCGCATCGAAGCGCAGTGCGTCCACCACGACCACCAAAACATCGGGCTGATGATCCAGCTCCTGGCAGTCTTCCGGTAACACCGCTTGCTTCAGCGGACCGTTGAGCACCGGGGCATCACCGCCACGGCAATCCTGATCGATGCCATCGCCGGGTACCTCCACTTGCAACGGCGCGATCGCTCGATCCCCCGTCGCGCAGTCGCCTCCCATAAGCCAGGCTCCGACCGATCCGTCATGATCGCGATCCAACCCGTTGCGCAAAACTTCGGCAAACCCTGCAAGGCTGCTGTGCCCCCACACGACAAACCGAGCATGATCGCGCGCCGCTCCGGGCACACAGGCCCCGAACAAGCCTACTGCCACCGCCAGACCAACGACCGCATGTGCGTCGTGCTTACGCGCAGGCCATTCATATAGCCTGAATAACGCAGAGACCAGGGGCAACGCCGCAAGAGTGCAAAGGCTCGCAAGCTTCACCTCGTGCACCCGAGCGAACGCAAAATGACCGATCCACATCGCGACGGCGGCCATCAGCAACAGCACGGCCGTTGCGATCCTGCGCTGCGCCGCTTGGCCGCTGCGCTCGACTCGCCTCGCCAAACGGTTTCCCCAAAGGGCGTAGGCGACAAATCCGCCACACACCAGCACGAGCCGCGCTACTTGGCGCATACGTTCAACGTCGTGGGGGAACTCTGGGGCTTCCAGAAACAGAGCGCGATCGATTGCCTTCAAAGCCACCACAATCAACACGGCGCCCAACGTCGCAGTCAACAAAGTCCCTGCGCGAGGCAGCCTGCTGTGTACACTTGGGCGATCGAGCAGCCACAGCAACGGGGTCACTATGCCGCCAAACACGACGAACAGTCCCACCAGATCGGCCCAAGTCTGAAGCGCGCCTGCGACGAAGCTGACTGCCGGGGCCACTACGGCCGCGATCAACAAGAGTTCAAACACTGCAAGCAAAGCAGCGGCAGCCGCAACCCGTGCTGCCCAGCTCCCCAGCCCTTGTCGCGTTGCCGGTGTGTCACTCACCGCGATCGAGCTTGGCGTTCAACCCGGGGGAAAGTCAAATGCGAACATGCTCAAGCCGAAATCCACCATGAGACTCGGAGCCCTTCTATTCGGCGAACACCTTGAGGCGTGCGCTGGCGAGCACTTGATCGCTGGAGCTGCGGACTTGGGCTGTGAACATTGTGATTGGGCCCAGCTGTCGTTCGCCTTCGACTGTCACCCGCAAGCGGGCACCCGGCTGAAGCGACGCCGCCGACTCAGATCTGAAGAATTCAGCGTTCTGGATCGCTGCCAAGAAGGCACGCTTCGGGGCCTGCTCTGCCGCTGCAATTGTGCCCGTGAGTGCGCGCGCCGCGCGCACGAAACCGTACGCTTGGGCCATTAACTCGATCAAACTCGATCGTCGCAAGCCCGCAGGCCCCAGATATAACGCGCCAGCCTGCACCGTGAGAGCGCACTCGCCGCCCTGCGTGTGAAGGCTCGTCACTTCGTCGATCCACACCATGGGCGGCCGGTGGGGCAACGCCTCGCGCAAGGCGAGCGTGGAAATGGGGCGAAATGTGTCCGCGTCGCTGTCGACCGTCACAGCACCCCTTTTTGAAACAGAAAATTGTCCTCGTTCCACACATCGCCCGCCACGACCGACGTGAATCCCTTGCCCATGTTCTCGCGGGTGAGCACCTTCTTCAGGCCGCTTACAAATTCCCCGGTATAAAACAGCGAAATGATCGACTTGAATCGCGCCGCCCCACGCCGCAACCAGGCCTCATACTCGGCCCCCACGCCCCCTTCCACCAAGCTGGCTCCGCGCTCACTCGCCTTGATGACAACTTGAGCGGCTTGCAGCGAGCTGGCCACAGAGAGGTGCACGCCGGAGGAGAAAATAGGATCGAGGAACATCGCCGCGTCGCCCGCAAGCAACCAGCGATCACCAAAGAACGTATCGCACGTGTGCGAATAATTGCCGATTGCCATCACCTCTGTGCTGCACGTGGCGTGCTCCATTTCGCGGCGCACGTGCTCGCTGCCCAAGAGCCGGCGCTCGAGGTAATTCGGCAAATCGCCGGCTCCGTCGAAGTGCGCAGAACTGCACACCACGCCCACCGACGTCACGTCCCCCTGGAACGGGATCAACCACGACCAGCCGCGCTCGGGCAGAAGCCCGATCGTGATGTCCCCCTCGCGGATCCCCGGTTGCCTGCCCACGCCGCGGTAGTGTGCAAAGACGGCGATGTTGTTCAGATCCTTGTTTGATTGCCGTAGCCCGAGCTGTTTCCCGATTACGCAGTCGCGACCAGAAACGTCGATCAAATAGTCCGCATGGTACTCGTCTCCGTCCGCGGTCACGCGCACGCCGTCGCTGCGCAACTCCACACAGCGAACGCGTTCGGGCTGGTACAGCGCGGCGCCACACTCTACCGCGTGATCGAGCAGATCCCGATCGAACTCGGCGCGCGGCACCTCGAATGCCATGGGGATGTCAGGGTTCAACCCATTGGTGAATTCGAAGTAGATTTGGTCGTTGTTCTGATAGTCGATGAAGCGGGCACCGTACTTACGAATGTACTTGCCGCCATCGAGCTTGGAGTACGCGCCCGTTTGACGCAGCAGAGGCATGGTGGCGGGGAGCAGTGACTCACCGATGTGGAAGCGCGGGTACGGTTCGCGTTCAATCACCCCCACATCGATCGAATGCTTAGCAAGCCAAGCGGCCGCGGTGCTGCCACCCGGCCCTCCCCCGAGGATCAACACCCGATGCTTCTTCATGCACTTGCGTCGCGCAAAAGCTTAAACTGCCTGGGCGATGTCCCTTCCGGCCGATCCGCTCAAATCCACACTGCAATTTCGCATGGAGCGCGGGGGCTGTCATGCGCAATGTTTTCAGTTCTTCTGGCGAGTGCCGCCGGATCTCCCCTACCTGCGCGGCCATTTCCCCGATTTCCCCGTGCTGCCCGCGGTGGCAGTGCTGGAGCTCAGTGTTGAAATGCTGCGGCGTGCAACGAGCAATGATGCGCTGGAATTGAGTGCCATCCGCGCCGCCAAATTCATGCGACCGATCGGGGCCGATCAGTCGATTCGCGTCCACCTGCAACCCGAGCAGACCACGAGTGAATGGCTGGCCCAGTGGTTTGACGATGGCGCGACCAAGCCAGCCGCTCAACAAGCGCCACCGCAAGTGGAAAGGGCAGAAACCGACCCAGAGCTACTCGCCAGCGTTACTTTTACCGCTGGATTGTAGCGTGGCCTCTTGAGCCAGAATGTAGACGTCTTGCAGCGTCCGCATGTTCATCAACTGGTCGCCGGCAACCTTGATGCCCAACTTTTCTTCGATGTGCACCAACATGTCGACTGCATCGAGACTGTCCAGGCCCAAATCCTTCACCAACGTCGCCGTGGGCACCAATTTTTCCGCAGGCAGTTCGAAACCCTCCTGCATCAATCGGTTGACCTGTTCAATGATCTGCTGACTCGGCTCAATCGGTTGGGGCACGCTTCCGCTCTCCATTTACGCGACGTTGGGCCGAGCTAGCAGCAGGGAGGTGCTCATGCCTCCGAACGCGAAATTGTTGCTCAGAACCATCTGTGTTTCGGTCTTTCGCGCGACAGAGAAGAATTGCACCTTAGCAAGGCTGGGGTCAACCGTTTTCAGGTTGCGAGTGGGAATCAACACGCCTTCCGCCATCATGCGAATGCTGACGATGGCCTCCAAGGCGCCGCAGGCCGCCAAGCTGTGGCCAAGGTGCCCCTTGATGCTACTGACCGGAATGTCTGCGCCGAAAACTTCAGCGATGGCTGCCGCTTCCTCGGAATCGCCTTGCAGTGTTCCGGTAGCGTGGGCGTTGACGTACCCGACATCCGACGGCGCTACGCCTCCACGCCGCAGAGCGGCGCGCATTACTTGCGCCATCGCCGCAGCATTGGATTGACTCATGTGTGTCCCGTCGCAGCTGTAATCCCCTGAAACCAAGCGCGCCAAAGGCCGCACCCCGCGCGCGCTCATGCTCTCTTCCGATTCCAACACGACCACGCCCGCGCCTTCCGACACGACCAAACCGTCGCGCTGGGCGTCGAACGGACGCGGGGATTCGTTTGGACGATTGTTGAACCCGGTTGAGGCCGCATGCACAATGTCGAAAATCGCTGCACTGGTGTAGTGGAGCTCATCAGCCCCGCCCGCAATCACCCGATCGTAAACGCCTGCGCTGATCAGTTCCCAACCCAAGATCATTGCTTGCGACGATGTGCTGCAAGCGGACGACGGCGATATCACCGCACCATTGAAAGCCAGGCCTGCCGCAACGTTGGCGGCGACTGAGTGGTTCATCACTTTGAAGAACGAGGTGGACAACTGCCCCTCGGGACCGCCGCGCTCGAACAGCTTTTTGAAGTAAGTCTCCAGCGTAGCGGGACTGCCGGTGGTTGAGCCCAGAGCCAACAACGTGCGCGGTCGATTGAGATCGGCTCCCGGCTGCAAACCTGCCTGGGCCAGCGCCTGCAGCGTCGCGAGCGTGGCCATCTCCGACATGCGCGACATGGAGCGACGCACGGTGCGTGGCAGCGCACTGACATCGTAATCGCTCACGGGTGCGCCCAGATGGCAACGCAGTCCACGGTGCTGTGACCACTCGGGGTAGGCCCGCACGCCGCTTTTTCCATCCAGCAAGCAAGCAAACAGCGTGTCGACGTCATTGCCGAGCGACGAGATCGCACCCATTCCAGTGATGAAGCACGGGCGACTCACGCGCGATCGCTCCAACGGCCTGGCGTGGCCACCCGCTTTTCGAGCTCGCGCAGCACGGCTTTAATTCCCACCATATGACCGCTTGTTCTTAGCGCGGAAACCGCTGCGCCGAGAAGCCCGGGAAACAGGTAGTTCTGGCCGGTGAGCAGCAAGTTTCTCACGCGGGTGCGGGGCCCCAGAGCGCGCGGACCGGTGGTTTCCATCGAATGATAAATGCCGTACGAGGACCCGTCGACCGAGCCGTTGAAATGCATGTTCGTCAACGGCGACGACGTGACGTGACCACCGACGCAATCCACAAATCCCGGATAATGTCGTTCGATCGCCGCGAACATTTGGCGCGCATAACCGGCCTTGAACTGCTTGTAACCCGGTCCGCGGCGACCGAAACGATCCGTTCGCCACGGCGCAAACCACTCGATGGGGCTGGCGGCGTGCAGCGTCAGTGGAACGCGGCCTCTGTGATCAGCGCCGATTCTGTTGGGCACACAGGCAAAGAGCGCTCCGGGCTCGCGGTCAGGGCTGGTGGATTCCAGCAGCTGCGCGGGATCGCTAGAGCCGAAGAAAAAGTAGTTCTTGAGCGGATTGAGCGGCATGGCGGCAGCACAGTCCGCGTACACGCCAAACAACCCCACGCTCTCGCGCAAGGCGCTGACCCGTTCGCGCCAAGCGGGCCGAAATACACTGGCGTCCGACACGAGGCGCAATGTGGCTTTGGGATGAATCGCCGACACTACCCACTCGGCAGTGAACCGTTCCCCACTTTCTACTTGGACGTCTTGGATCAGCCCGTCCTTCACGCTCAGATCCCGAACTCGATTGCGCAGCAATACTCTGCCGCCACCGGCTTCAATGCGCTCAATGAAGCGATCCGCCAGCGCGCCTCCACCGTGCTTGAACCCGCACGGACCTCGAATCAACGAATCCGTCACGATGGCGTGGAAACCGAATGGAACATCGTGCGGGCGAACGCCGTGCAACACGCAATACGCATAGAAAACAGAGCGCAGCTGCGCGTTGTTGGTTAATGATTCCGCTACGCTTGCTAGCGACGTGTCGAGCGCCAGCGGCGGCAGCTCCAGTGCCATCTCGTCGCTGAAATGGTAGGTGGGAAACTGGCTCGCTATGTCGCGCACCAGCTCAAAATAGCGAGTGATGGCAGCACGCTCCTCAGGGAATTGAGCGCTCAGCGCTGAGATCAACTCTGAATAACCTTCAGGAAAGTAAACGGTGCGTTCTGGGAAATGAAAAACATCGAAGCCGGAGCTGTCTAAAGGAACGAACAGCTCGGGGCTGTACACGCCGAGGTAATCAAGCAGCACTTGGAACGGTTGCCCCTCGTGCATCGCCCCCACGTAATGCGCACCGGTATCGAAATGATGACCGAAGCGATCGAAACCGTGCAGGTAACCGCCCGGCTTCTTGTATTGCTCCAACACCACAACCTTACGGCCTTGTTTGGTCAGCAAGGTTGCACAAGTCAGCGCGGAAATTCCCGAGCCAATGATGATGACGTCGGCGTGATTCTGCTCACCGCCTGCCCAGGCTGCGGTCATGTTGACAGCAGCCCGCCGTTGATGTTCAGCGTATGGCCCGTGATGTAACTGGCGTCTTGCGAACACAAGAAGGCAACCGCTGCGGCGACTTCTTCCGGTAAACCGAAACGGCCCAGCGGAATGCGCTTTTTGATCTCATCTAAATGCGGCACTTGATCGAGCATTGTGGTCTCGATCAATCCGGGTGCAACCGCATTAACACGAATGCCCCGCGCCCCCACTTCCTGACTCAGGGTCCGTGTCATGGCGATCAAGGCGGCTTTGCTGGCAGCGTAATTGGCCTGGCCGGCATTGCCGATCTGGCCTGCCACCGATGCAACGTTGACGATGCAGCCGCTGCGCTGGCGGATCATTTTTCGAATGCACCAGCGCATCAGGTAGAAAGGTCCGTAAGTGTTGGTTTTAAGGACGCGATCGAACGCATCGTCCGACATCAAGGGCAGCAAGCTGTCCTGGTGAATGCCCGCACTGTTGACCAGCACTTTGAGTGGGGCCGAATGCGCGGCCAAGGCGGAATCCAGGGCTTTTTCCAGGGCGGCGCTGGCTGTCACGTCAAAACACAGCAATTCCGCAGAGCCCCCGCCCTGTTCGATCTGCTGCAGCACCCCCCGAGCGCCCTGTTCGTTGTTGTTGTAGTGGACTAGCACGTGGAAACCATCGCGACCCAGCCGGCGCGCAATCGCAGCACCGATTCCCGAGCTGCCCCCGACAACCAGCGCGAGATCTTTGGCTGAGTCCATGGTCGACGTTCCCCGCTTGCGAACAGAAAATGCTAACGAACAACCGATGCCTAGGTCAAAGGCAAACCGGGCTGTGGCCGAGCGGCCGGGAGATGCCGCAACGCCAGGAGCAACACCAGCGCAGCGGCTTTCCTTCGGGTGGCTGTTGTACTTCTTGCTCAGCGTGGTTTTCGTGGGTTGCGTGGGAAGCTGTGTGTTCTTGCCGTGTCGACTGGCACCGGAAGGCTCCCCGGTCCGCCGCTTCGGCGAGCGCTGGGCGGCATACTTCACCGGATTGATCCTCAGAATTCAGCCCTGGCTCTCGCTGAACGTGCCGGCCGAGGAGGTACAAAAACTCCACAGTGCCGTGCGGTCAGTCCCGCAGCACAGCGGCTGCCTGTTGATTGCCAATCACCAGTCGCCCTTGGATATTTTTCTGCTGCTTGGTTTAGTGCCGGGGCTCAGGACCTTAGCCAAGAGTGCGCTCCTGCGGATTCCGTTCTTGGGCACCATGATGATTTTGACCGGGCAGATACCGGTTACGCGGGGCAAGCTCGACGCGTTCTGGAAAGCGCTGGAAAAAGTGCGCATCCGGTTGCGCGCTGGGGACACCGTACTGATATTTCCGGAGATGACCCGCGCTGCGCCCGGTGCACGACAAACATTGGAGTTCAACATCGCGCCGTTCCTCGTGGCGCTTCAGGAGCGAGCCCCCGTTGTCCCGGTCGTGATCACGGGCAGCGGGCAGGCGTGGCCGAAGGGGCTTTCGGGTGTGGCACCGGGTACGTGCATTGCACTGCAGATCCTGCCCGCGCTGTTGCCCGAGCAATTTGATTCTGCCCAAGCGCTGAGCGACGCAGCGCGTCTTCAGATCGATCGGGCGTTGGCGAGCGCAGCATGATCCTCCGTATTCGTCTGTGCATTCCTTGTTACGACAACCCCGCCACCATCGTGCAGGTCGTGAGCGACGCGCTGCAACAGACGTCGTTCGCGGTATTGGTGGTCGACGACGGGTCGCAAGAGCCAGTTCAGGCCCTGCTGGCGCAAGATTTCAGCGCCGCCGCGGCTCTGGAGAGCGGGCGCCTGAAAGTGCTGCGTTTCCCGGAGAATCGGGGAAAAGGCGTCGCAATTCGGGCGGCAATCAAAGACAGCGTCGCGCTCGGCTTCACCCACTTGCTCACGCTTGATGGCGATGGGCAACACCTGGTGAGTGACGCCTCCAAGTTAGTCGCGCTGGCGGAGCAATTTCCCTGGGACCTGATCATTGGGCAACGCCGAATGGAAGCGGCCAGCGTGCCTGAAAGCAGCCGTTTCGGTCGAAAGTTCTCCAATTTCTGGGTGAAATATCAGACGGGCTCAAAGATCCACGATTCTCAGAGCGGGTTCCGCCTCTACCCGCTGTTCCATGTGCAGTGCATGGCGTTTCTGACCCGGCGCTACGAGTTCGAAATCGAAGTGCTGATCCGCCTGTTGTGGAAAGGCGTAACGGTGCGGGAAGTGGAAATCGACGTCGTTTACCCGCCCGGTGACGAACGCGTCAGTCATTTTCGCAAGTTCATCGACAACGTGCGGATTTCGTTGCTCAACACGGCGCTGGTTGTGGTTTCGCTGCTGCGTTCGCACCGGGCGCCGCGCGAGGTCGGCTTTGCATTGGGCCTCGGCGTGATGATCGGCTGCACGCCGCTGTACGGCCTGCACACGCTGCTGGCGGCCGCACTGGCGTTCGCATTTCGACTGAATGCCGGCTACCTGATCTTGGGATCAAATATTTCGATTCCCCCGTTGGCGCCGTTCTTGATCGGGGGCTCGCTGGCCATTGGATCCTACCTGCTCACCGGTGACGCGGCCGCCGCCTTGGCCTTGCCCAAGATGGTGCTTGCGGGGCGCAGCGATCTTCACGCCTTGCTGTTGCTCGCCGGCGCGAGCGTGAAGGCTTGGGCGCTCGGCTCGCTGGTGCTCGGCACAGCGTTAGGTCTTGTATTTGGCTGTTCCGCGTTTGCCCTTACGTGGCGGCTGCAGCGCGGGCGAGCGGTCAACTGGACTGGGCGAACCCGAGGTGGGGTGTGGGGCAACGCCATTTTGGCGTGGGTGCTGCGAACATTGGGCTTGCGCGCGGGCTATGCGTGCTTGGCATTCCTGATCCCCTACTATTACGTGTTTGCACCGCGAGCGCGCCGCGCTTTGCATGAATACTGGGCGACGGTGAGACCCGAAGCGACCGGCCTGCGGCGCGTGGCGTTGATCTTGCGCCACTTGCGGCGATTCGGTCAGGTACTGATGGATCGCGTTTTCGCCTCG
>DATJEQ010000084.1:0-12482 GCA_035496495.1 Polyangiaceae bacterium | reverse complement strand
GCACGTTTAGCGTAGCTCACTCGTGAGCGCATCCAGCGCACGTAGATTCGCTTTGGAATTGCGTTCACAAGCGCTTTGTTACGCTGCGACTGCGCGTTTACACGTCGAGTTTCCGCGCACCCAGCCATTTCACTTTCTCTGGGTCACGGTGGTCAAAGAAGCTGCTCTTGCCGGTGTCTAGCTTCGTGATGGCAGTCATCTCTTCTGCGGTCAGTTCAAAATCAAGCACGTTGATATTCTCCGCCATCCGTTCTTTGCGCACCGACTTCGAGAGCACCACGATGCCCCGCTGCGATATCCAGCGGAGTATCACCTGGGCGACGCTCTTTTGGTGCTTTGCGGCGATTGTCCGCAAGGTGGGATTCTCGAAAATGTGGTTTCGTCCCTCGGCGAATGGGGCCCAGGCTTCCGTTTGCACGGTGTTCGCTTGCAAGAACTGTTGCGTCTCTATTTGCTGAATGAATGGATTCACTTCAATCTGGTTGACCGCCGGTGGCACCTTGTTGTGCAGCATGAGGTCCATGATTCGATCGGGATGGAAGTTTGCCACGCCAATCGCCCTGATCTTGCCTGCGCTGTGTAGCTCTTCCATCGCACGCCACTCACCGTACACGTCGCCAAAGGGTTGATGAATGAGATACAAATCCACGTAGTCCAGTTGCAGACGTTGCAAAGACCTGTCGAAGGCGGCCAGTGTGTCTTGATAGCCATTTCGCTGAATCCACAGCTTCGTGGTGATAAACAGCTCTTCTCGGGCAATCCCACTGCGCTTGATTGCTCGACCGACAGCAGCCTCGTTGAGGTAAGACGCGGCCGTGTCAATCAGGCGATACCCGGTGTCGATTGCGTCAAGGACGCTTTGTTCACATACCGCTGGATCGGTGATCTGAAACACCCCAAAGCCAAGCAGGGGCATCGCGATGCCATTGTTCAATGTTACCTGTTGCATGATCCCTCCGAGCGCACGTGTTCACGACTCTTTCCCCGAACATCATGGTGGGGCCAGCATGGGTCCGCGAGCTTACTCCAAAAGTAATCTCCCGCTGCTCAACGGATTGTGAGGAGCTGGCCATTCACCGCACACGGCAGAAAGGTCGGTTGCGTTCACTCGTTGCGTTACGGCATTCAGGTTTCAGTGTTAGTGAATTGCTTTGCGTTAACAACGGAGTGTGCGCTCGCGAGGCGCTGAGTTACGAAGCGTTATCTGTGGTGCCTTACTGCACGCGGTGTCGCGATTGGCAAGTGCTCGATATTTTTGGGGAGTGCGGCGAACATTCCAAATAGAACTGTTTGATCCGTTGAAAATCTGGCTGGAAAATTCCACCCGCTGAATCTAGTCCCCTGCGCAGCGATCGGGTCGGTCTCCAACCTGTGGTGACCAACACCTAGCGAGGAGAACATAATGCTCACAGCTGCTGATTTCCGACGTGCGATTTCGCTCTCAGCTGCCCTACTCGCGGGCGTCCTACTGCCGTCAGTGTTGCCCGCTTGCTCTGTAGAGCAAGGATCCTGGGACGAGCAGCCCGAACCTCGTGTGGTGCAGCAGCCGGCAACCGTCAATCCGGCGGGTTTTTCCGATACCGTCTTCGTCTCAGGCTTGGGCGACGGGACGCAAATGGCGTTCGCACCCGATGGGCGCCTGTTTGTTTCGCAAAAGAGCGGCGCACTGCGGGTGATCAAGAATGGAACCCTGCTCACAACGCCGTTCCTGACCGTGACGGTGAACACGGACAACGAACGCGGTTTGATGGGCGTTGCGTTCGATCCTGCTTTCAACACCAATCACTACGTGTACGTGTACTACACGTCGGCGACCGGGCCTCACAACCGAGTCAGCCGGTTCACCGCAAATGGCGACGTCGCCGTAGCGGGTAGCGAGCAGGTGCTGTTTGAACTGCCGACCCTCGTCGCGGCCAATCACAACGGCGGAGCCTTGCATTTTGGCAACGACGGCCACCTGTACATCTCGGTCGGCGACAACGCGGTCGGGACCAATGCCCCAAGCCTGAGCACACCGCTCGGCAAGATGCTGCGCCTCGAACCGGACGGTTCAATCCCCACCGATAACCCCTTCTACACTCAGGCATCGGGAACCAACCGCGCGATCTGGGCAATTGGTCTTCGCAATCCTTTCACGTTCGACGTGCAGCGCAGCACTGGCAAGATCTTCATCAACGATGTCGGCAATAGCGGCTGGGAAGAAATCGATCAGGGCGCAGCGGGCGCTAACTATGGCTGGCCGGCGACAGAGGGTTACACCACGAATTCCGCCTACGTCACTCCGGTGTACGCCTACGCACATGGCGGGGGCGCGCTCCAGGGCTGCGCCATCACGGGGGGCACGTTCTACGACCCAACCAACGTAACCTTTCCATCGAGCTATGTCGGGAAATACTTCTTCTCGGAGTATTGCAACGGGTGGATCGGTCTGCTCGATCCCCAAACGGCCGCGGTCTCGACGTTCGCTACGGGCCTCGGCAACGTGGTGGATCTGCGCATCGGTCCGGATGGCGCGATGTATTATCTGTCCCGCACCAGCGGCATGGTGGGCAAGATCAGCTACACCGCGGGCCTACCGCCCTCCATCGTGGGGCAACCCGCGAACGTGACGACCTGGGTCGGTGGCAGCGCCACCTTCAGCGTCTCGGTTTCGGGTGATCCACCGCTCAACTACCAGTGGCAGCGCAACGGAGTGAACATCGCGGGTGCCACCGCAGCGAGTTACACATTCACGAACGCCCAGCTGTCTGACAGCGGTGCGCAATTTCGTGCGATCGTCAACAACACCCTGGGAAGTGCCACCAGCAACGCGGCAACACTCACCGTCAGCAGCAACCATCCGCCGGTGGCGACCATCACCCAGCCGACAACGGGCAGCACTTACACCGGCGGGTCGACGCTGAACTTCGCCGGAACCGGTTCGGATTCCGAGGATGGCAATTTGCCAGCCAGCGCGTTCACCTGGAACATCACCTTCCACCACGACACGCACACCCACCCTGCAATGCCTGATACCAGTGGCATCACCAGTGGCTCGTGGTCGATTCCAAACGCGGGCGAGACGTCCGCCAACGTCTGGTACCGGGTGTATCTGACGGTCACAGACTCGTTTGGTTTCAGCAATACCGTGTATCGCGATGTTTTGCCGGTGACGACCAACATCACGATTGCCACGAACCCTGCTGGGCTTCAACTCACGCTCGATGGGCAACCGTTCACCTCGCCCTATACGGTGACGGGTGTGGCTGGGATCCTGCGACAGATTGCGGTCTCCTCGCCGCAGGCGATGAACGGCTTCGGCTACGTTTTCAATTCCTGGTCGGATGGGGGCGCGCAGTCACACACCATCACCACGCCGCTCAGTGCAACAACCTACACCGCGAGTTTCGACCAAACGACGCTTCCTCCCTGTCAGTCTGTCTTGCTCACTCCGGCGAACGCAACGAGTTCCTCCAATGAGAACGGCGGTACGCCGGCGACCGGGGCGATCGACGGCAATGGGGGAACACGCTGGGCGAGTGCCTTCAGCGATCCACAATGGATCTACGTGGATTTAGGAGCAAAAAAGTGGGTCAACCGCGTCAGTATCGACTGGGAGAATGCCAGCGCCAAAGATTACCGCATCGAGATCTCGGATGACGCGGCCAGTTGGAACACGCTGATCACCAAGACCGCAATGCCGGCTGGCGCTCGCACCGACGATCTCACTGGGCTCGCCGGCGCGGGGCGCTTCGTGCGCATGTACGGTACTGCGCGAAACACGGTCTATGGGTATTCGATCTTCGAATTCAGAACCTACGGCGATAACACAACGGCCTGCACCCCAGGCGGCACGGGTCCAGTGTGCGGCAATGGGGTGGTGGAAAGTGGCGAGCAGTGTGACGACGGCAACACCGTCAACACCGATGCATGCAGCAACGCCTGCCGAACTCCGACCTGCTCCGATGGCATCCAGAATCAGGGAGAAACGGGGCTCGATTGCGGAGGCCCCTGCGCCGCCTGCGGCTCGGGGGGCAGTTGCGGTCAAGTCGCGCTGAGTCGCGTTAACGCCGTTGCCTCGTCCGTGGAAAACGGCGGGTTGTTGGCATCGGCGGCGATCGACGGCAGTCTGACCACACGCTGGGCGAGTGCATTCAGCGATCCGCAATGGATCTACGTTGACCTCGGAGCCTCACGCCATGTTGGTCGAGTCGTACTGAATTGGGAGAACGCGGCCAGCCGCGACTACAGCATTGAGGTCGCGAGCGACAGCGCGGGGCCGTGGTCTGAAATCTACGCGGACCATGCTGGAAATGGCGGCGTCGACGACATCACTGGCCTGTCCGCGACAGGGCGCTTCGTCCGTATGTACTCGCGTGCGCGCACGACGGGCTATGGCAACTCGCTTTGGGAGTTCCAAGTCTACGGTGACAACAATCCCAACTGCAGCGGCGGGTCGCAAGCCGTATGCGGCAACGGCATTGTGGAAAGTGGCGAGCAATGCGACGATGGCAACACCGTCAACACCGATTCTTGCAGCAACACCTGCCGCACGCCAACCTGCGCCGATGGCATCCAGAATCAGGGCGAAACAGGACTCGATTGCGGTGGCCCCTGCGCTGCCTGCGCGGCGGTGTGCGGCAATGGCCTGCTGGAAGGCAGTGAGCAGTGCGACGATGGCAACACCGTCAACACCGATTCTTGCAGCAACAGCTGCCACACCCCAACCTGCGCCGACGGCATCCAGAATCAGGGTGAGACAGGACTCGATTGCGGTGGTCCCTGCGCTGCGTGTGGCAGCACGCCGGTAAAGTTGAGCGTCACCGCAGCCACTTCCGCGGGCGCGTACCAAACGCCACCGGCCTACGCTTGGGATGGCAACACGCAGACTCGCTACACCAACGATGGAAACCTGGCGACGGCGTCCATCACCTTCACGCTCAGCAGCAGCGCTCAAATCTCGCGTCTGCGCCTGATGATGTACAACGGCGCTTCCCGAAGCTACCCGCTCGTGATCAAGGTCGGCAATACCACCGTATTCACCGGCTCCAGCGCGCTTGTTGGCGGTTTCTGGGATTTCACCTTCCCCACGACCACCGGCAACACCGTCACGATCACGATGACCAGCGCCAACAGCGCCGGCAGCAATTGGTTCAGCATCTGGGAGACAGAGATCTACGGAATTCCGTAGACCCTGGCCTGCGTGGTACAGGCGCTGCAGGTCGGTCGGGAACTTGTGTGAGCCGTGAGGCGTAATGCCTCGCGTGGATTCCTGGGAGGCGAGCTAAGCTGCGTCCCATTGACCAGGAGGACCTCTATGCGTGCCATCCCCTCGACCCTCATCGCAGCTTGCATTGCCGCCACGGCTATCGCCGCCTGCGGCCCTCCCAAGGCGAACACGCCCATCGATCAGATCCCCACACTCACCAAGCTCACCGATGTGATGGACAACCAGGCCACCGTCGCCGACCCCGAGTTCAAGAAAATTGATCAGACCAGTTACACCGATGCGGACTACGCGGCCTTCACCACTGTGTCGCAACGGATCCAGGCCACGAGCCTCAAGATCCCAGATTTTGCCAGTGCGTACGCCAAGGGCAGCGAGCCGGAGTTCGAGGCGCTGGCGACCCGGCTGAACGAGAAAGCCAAGGCGCTCGGTGCTGCTGCGGCGGGCAAAGACGCGCCCGGATCCAGCGCCGCCCTCAAGGACATGAAAAGCACCTGCAAAGAGTGCCACTCCAAGTTCCGTTAGCACATGCGTTCCGCGCTCGCGGTGATGGTATTCGGCTTGGTGGCGAGCCTTGGCTGTGGGAAGGCAACCGGAACGCGCGGCAGCTCAGCGGCAACGCGCGCTGAGCCCTTGCTCGCGGAGTCGGGTACTGAGAGCCCATCCAGAACTGATCCAAACGGGGAGGATGAAAGTCGGCCGGTGCCGTGTGCACAGCGAGCGACGACCAAGGGTGAGGTCGTGGAGCTCCCAGTCCCCGGGTTTCGGCCGAGCGTAGTTTCGTTGCCGTTGCCCACAGAGTCGTTGAAGGACGAGTCGTTGATCCTTGCGGCTCACGGGGCCGGCGACAGCGCGCGGAGTCAATGCGAGGTGTGGCGCGAGATCGTAGGAAGCTGCGGGGCGATTCTGTGCATTTCGGGAACTCCGATCGGCCCGGGCGATCACAATGGCTTCTTTTTCGCCAACCACCTTGAACTCGAGAAGGAAGTATTGGCTGCAGTGCAGGCATTGATTGCGCACTTCGGTGAACGGATTGCTACCCACGACGCCGTTTATGCCGCGTATTCGCAAGGCGCGACCATGGGCGCTCTGATGCTGCACGCTCATGGTGATTTGTTTTCACGCTTGGTGTTGGTCGAAGGGGGATCTTGGAATTGGACCTTGAGTCGCGGCAAGCAGTTCAGAGACAGCGGCGGAAAACGCATCCTGCTCGTGTGTGGAACGACGGGATGCAACACCGGAGCCCAGAAATCGGCGCAAGTGCTGGCCAAGAGCGGCCTGTCCGTTCGCGTGCTCGATGTCCCGGGTGGCGGCCATGCCTACTGGGGCGCCGTGGCCCATGCCGTCGCCAAAGATTGGCCCTGGGTCATCGAAGCGGATGACCGCTGGCGATGACCCTTTCCAGTGTGGCACGGCTCGCTTCCTCCAATTGGGCGAGGGCCCCTATGTGCTGACCGGCAATGTGGAGACCAGCGTGAGTGCAATGACCAGCGCCGCAAAAAGCGCGAGCATCCGTCGATCTCCCTTCTCGTGCGCGTCGCGACCGAACGCGCGAACGAAGATCAACATCGCAATGATTCCGGGTGTCCATTGATGGAAGGACAGCGAGCTTAGGGTGGCGACAGCGGCGAGGACGAATCGTTCACCGCGTGCAAGAGCGCGTAGCCCACGCGCGCCGTCAAGAACCCAGAACGGGATCAAATTGAAGAGATTCACCGTGGCGCCGACCGACGCCACCGAGGTGGTCACGACGGACCCTGTGAACCGTCCAATGATCGCCGCGGTGATAGCGGCAACAAGCCCCCAAAGCGGACCTGCAAGCCCGATTCGCGCTTCTTCATGAGCGTCTGTTGGATACTGATTCATGCGCACGAACGCACCAAGCCCCGGTACGAACATTGGCGCTGACGCCTCTATGCCGTAACGGCGCAGGGCCGCCACGTGCCCAACCTCATGAACGTAGATGCTCGCAACCAGCCCGAGACCGAACCCCACACTGCTGCCGCTCATCCAGCGGGCGTAGAAAAGGAGCGACAGGAGGGTGGGCAGTTTGAGAAGCCCGAGAATCAACAGCTTGCCATTGGCCAGAAGCGCGGTGAGGAGTGCCTTCGACTTCACGAGCGCGAGCCCCACGGCTCCAACCGCAGCAGCTTTTCCGGCAACGCGGCCCTTCTGGTTTACACCCACCCCTTCAGGAATCGGTCCATGACCGTGAATGACGGCACTGAGCTCCTTCATTCGTTTCTCGATAGTGGCGTATTGGTCGGTTTTTCGCGGCAGGAGTTCCAGCGCGCGACGCCAGGATGCGAGAGCGGCGGTGATATCACCTTCTTTTTCCGCGGCCGCAGCTGCAGCGGCGAGCCCAGTGAGGTCGACGCGATGCACTAGGCGCGCGCAGCCAGGGCACGCAAGCAAACCCGCAACGATCTCAGCGCCGCAGGCGTCGCAAATCGAAGCGCGCGGGGACGTCGTCACTCTGCTGGCGGTCCCGTTGCGGGGGCCGCGCGATATGGTCCATCGAGTGCAATTGGGAGGCCGCGCGACAGCTTCCACGCTTCCCAAAGGGCAAATCCGACGATGAGCAGACCGATTGGCGCCTGAGAGGCGACGAGGAAGGGCGCTGCCATGATCACACCGAAGATGTAGACGATGCCCGTGGCCAACTCGGCAACACTCGCTTTGCCGCTCTTCTCATCGTCCACTTGTCCTGCTGCACCGCTCGCGGTCGCATGTTCGGCGCTCTCTTGCTTGGCGCCGTCCTTCATCGCAGAGAGGACTGCCGGAGCGTATCCCATCGCGGACGCGAGATACGTCAACGCCACGGCGAGGATCTGGAATTTCCTTCCGCCGATGCCGAGCGAACAGCGACGGATGACCTTTGCGATCAAGAAAGCGATCCCGATCGTCACGATCGCGAGCTGGTAGTTCGTGACGCCAACAAAGATGGCGTAGGCAATTCCACAAGCGAACGCTGTGGCGCCTCCGAGCAGCACGGCCCGGCCGAAGGCCTTCTTCGACTGCGATGCGTCCAGTGTCTCCGTCAGGAGCCTCTTACACTTTTCACAAACGGTTTTCGTCTGCCAATGCCAATACTGCTCGCCCAACGGGCCATTGCAGTTCGCGCAAGGCGGCCCCTCGTCCTTGTTCGTTGAATAGCTCGCCTTGTCGAAGCTCAGCCCAGCACTCACTTCGGATGTTTCCAAGTCGCCCCCTGCTCGCAGAGTAGCCCGAATCGGACGGCGAAATCAACCTGGGAGCCCAGGCTCCCTCTCCCAGGCTCGGCTTTGACCTTCAACCCGTGATCGCCTCTATCGCGAGGGCCGTGGCGTTCACCTCTGTGTGGGCCCCGAGTCGTCTGAACGCCGCGTTAGCGGCTTGCAGCTCAAGGAGCGCGGCTTCGGTGTTCTTCTGCGCTGCCAATGTTTGCCCAAGCGCCAGTCTCGCGCGTGCACCCTCATAGGGCGCATCAACCGTCAGCCACAGTTGATTGCTTTCACGCAAATTGACCGCGGAAGTGTCCAGATCACCCGATAGGAAAGCGAGCCGCCCCGTGGCAAACGCCGCCGCAGCGCTCAACACGACGCTGTCGTAGTCGTGGGCAATGCCGGCAAGCTCTGTCACTGCGGCTTGCGCCTTATCGAGATCGGCGTTTGCGATCGCAACATCGACGTATGTCGGCAGCAGCCGTGCGCGCCTGAGCGGATCGCCCGCTGCTTGCTGCAATGCCGTGCTCAAACTGGCCGCAGCGCTCGTAGTCTCACCACGTGCCAGCTGCAACATCGATAGGCCAGGCTCGGCGTCGGCACCCAGCTCGTGAGCTTTCCGGAATGCCTCATCTGCGGCATCGAGATTTCCCGAGCGGAGCTGGGCGACGCCCAGCTCGTAACTCGCCAGCCCGGTGTGACCTAGATCGAACGTTGCCGTCTCGTTGCAAGCGGTTTGAGCTTCTTCGACCGCGGCGCTCCACAGCCCGCGGTGCACCAGAACCGCTGCGCCGTGAGCCCTGCAGTCGCCGGGAAATCCGTCAGCTCCGTGGCTATTACCGCATTCACGGACGACTTGGGACCATTCGCTCGCGCGGCGATAGTCGAAAAGATCGAGACAGGTGCAGATCGTTCGGCAATACACGACCCCGGTCGCGAAGGGCCCTAGCTCTCCAGTCGATGCGCTCGCCATAGCCTCATCGAAGAGCACTTTCGCTTTGTCGAGCGCTCCGCGGCGCGCAAGGACGCACGCCTCGAAGGTGTGCCCCATGGCAACCAGATCCCGATCGCGGTAACGTGTTCCGATATCGACTGCCGCACGCGCACGAGTCGTTGCGGTCTCGAGATCGCCTTGCGCGAGCGTGGCCAGCGCCTCGATGGCCGCGAGGTGACCCTGCTCGCGCCGTTCTGGCTGTTCTGCCAGGTGCCTGCTTGCCTTGCTGACCCAACCGCCAGCCACGGACATCGAGCGGCGCGTAACATAGTTGATCGCGATGTCGAGAGCGACCATGGCCGCCTCACACTCCGCACCACGTTCGACATGAATGGCGTAGGCACGCAGCCGCGCGGCCACCGACTCCTGCGGATGTCCTGACCACCACGCGGCCTCGCCAAACGCTTCGAGATCGGTCACCTGCACGAGAACTCCTGCGGCATCAGCGTCCGCAAATGCCGCGAA
The DNA here is from genome assembly GCA_035496495.1 of Polyangiaceae bacterium. GTDB lineage: Bacteria > Myxococcota_A > Polyangia > Polyangiales > Polyangiaceae > SZUA-265. Next base: position 2,614 of record DATJEQ010000084.1, on the reverse strand, counting down.
TGCCTCGTGCCACGAGCGCAACGCTCGCGCGGCTCGCGCCTTTTTGATCGACGCGGGGGCATCGTCGGGAGCCGCACTGACTTCGAGCGCCCCGCCGTCACTTCGTTCCACGATTCCGAGGGCGATCGCATCGTTGGCGAGACGTACACGACGACGCTCCCCGTCATCTGGAAGCCGAAATTTTGCGTACAGTTTGAGCAGGTGCTGTTTCACAGCCGCTTGTGTCACACCGAGTGCTTCAGCGATCGCGCGGATCGAAGAGGGCTCGGTGAAGGTGTCCCCGTCGAGGCAGGGCGCACACAGAGCGACCAGCACGTCGCGCTCTCGCGGCGTCAAGCTAGGAACGCGAGTAACCTCTGTCGACACTTGCCAAATGGTAAGGGCACAAGTCCTTAGAAACAAGGCATTTTAGGGCATCTCGACGTTTCCTAAAGCGGGACCTTGCCTGTCGGCCAATACCGCAACCACGGCGGGCCTTGTAGCGTTCTTTCATCGACGCGCGCTGCTCTGGATCAACTGGAAGCGTCGCATCGGGGAGGTCAATCACATGTTCGCAACCGTTCGTACCTATCAAGTAGATCCCAGCAAACTCGCCGAGTTCAATCGCCAGGTGAATGAGGGTTTCGCCCCCATTCTCCACGGCACCAAGGGCTTCGTCGCCTACTACGGTGTCGACTCGGGCAAAGGGGAGTGGACGTCAGTCACGATCTTCGAAACTCAAGAAGGCGCCGACGAATCCAATCGCGCTGCCGCTGCGTTCGTCAACGAACACCTGAAGCCCTTGGTGCGCAGTGGACCAACCGTCGTCGCGGGCGCCCTGGCGGCAGCCAAACGCAAGGCGTGATCCACAGAGGGGGGGTGCGGCACTGCGAAGGACCCAAGGCTTGCTGCCCGGACGACATTGCCGCACCCCGCCACTTTCGGGCCCTCTCCCGGGTTGATTTTCTGAGGAGCGGGTTCGAAAATCACGCAACCAACGGTGCGCAGCGACCGATTGGGCGCGCCGATTTGGGGTGAGGAAATGGGGGCTTGATGGCGACGGCAATCAACCCCGGAGGGGAGTGGGCCTTCTAGCTAGGTCCGTGATGTTTGATTTCCCTGGCTCCGTCGAACTGACGGACGCACGCTTCTGGCGAGCAGCATGTCCCGAGTTCCCACTCTGAAGAAAATTCAACTGGAGACCGGAAAAGACGGCTGTTTTCGCTTTGCCGTCGTGGCCGACACGCACTCCAAGCCACACCCGGCTATCGCGCAGCGCCTGCGCGAGCTGAGCCCAGACGCCATCTTGCATGCAGGGGACATCGGCGCGCTGACCGTGCTGGATCGCCTGGCGGCGATCGCCCCAGTCTTCGCAGTGCGTGGCAACATCGACGCGCAGACGCAAGCTGTGCCGGAAATTCTAGTACTCGATATCGTGAAAGACGCAGTCCTGAGGCTTCGTCTCCTGCTCGTGCACATCGCTGTTTATGGGGTCAAGCTGCGAGCCGACGTTGCACGTCTGGCGAGTAGTCAACAAGCCTCACTGGTGGTGTGTGGCCATTCGCACGTGCCCTTCATCGGTCGTGATCGTGGCCTGGGCGTGTTCAATCCCGGTTCCATCGGCCCCCGACGCTTCGGGCTGCCCATCGTATTGGGCGCCATTGACATCAACGACACGCGCGCGTCGCTCACGCACATCGAGTGCGAGACCGGCAAACCTTGGACGCCCTAGTAGTTGTGGGCTCGTAGGAACCCTCTCCCGGGTTGATTTCTTGGCGCCAATTTTTGGGTGCGCCAAATCGGGCAATCTGGCGAACCAGTTGCGTGATTTCTTCGATCCCTGGTCTGAAAATCAACCTCGGAGGGGGGATCTAGGCCGGTCAGTGTCGTCCATGGGTGCGGATAACATAACACGTCCCCGTGGTGCGGTTCCCCCCGACGCTCTTTCGTCAGCGATGTCACAGCACGATGTTGAGGCTGGCTCCGCCGCAGGTACCTGTAAAATTGATTTCGACGGGTCCGACGTCAGCCTGAGAGCCAGTGTCGGGGTTCTCAACATGAACTGAGACTACCGTGCGGTCCCAATGCTGCGGAGGAACGCTCCACAGCAGGATGTACTGGCCTTGGCAGTGGTATCCGGTCGGTGCAGCTGGGTCGATAAAATTACCGAGCAGCCCGGCATCCGAACCATTGCATTGAAACTCAAAGGCTGCATCTTCGATGGTGGCGGTGCCTTTGACTGCTGAAGGAAACGTACACTCAGGCGTACGAATCACCAAACGCAAGATCGAACCTACGCAGTCTTGGTTTGGGAGCAGCGCTGCGTCGGATTCATTGATAGGAGTCATCCCACAGAAATCCGCCGGAGTAGATGAGTCGAGGGCTTGCCCGGCATCGGATCCGCCTTCCCGGTTGTGACTCATGCTGGTGGTGTTCGTGATGGAGTTTCCAGCAGAAACCGGATCTTCGTCGGTAGTGCTGCAACCTACGAGCAGAACAACACAGGAGGACGCCATTGCGACGAGACGCACGGGCAAGAGTGTAACAGCTACAAGGCGGGTTGCCACATAGCTGGTGCCTGGTGCATGGAAGTTAGGGGTCACGGGGCTGTGCACGTCGATGTGCACAGCGCTAA
>DATJEQ010000083.1:0-5560 GCA_035496495.1 Polyangiaceae bacterium | reverse complement strand
ATATTTGTTAACCGCCCAAGCCCACTTGTGCAACCGATTTCAGCTGACGAAAGCGGTTACACAATTCTCTCCCCGTGCATTTTTATGTTGCACTTTGTCGGAGTGCATTTTCGGTTGCGCGTGTGTTTCGGTTTGCGCGCAGCTTTTTCTTGTTGCGCTTTCTTTTTTGTTGCGCAGGGTGCGCCCGCGTGTCACGCGCAGTCTTCTTGGGAGTGGGCCGACGATCAGTTCGATGATCGGGATTCCTCGGCCACCACGACGCGAGTGCCGAAAGTCTTCCCGCTCAACGCGGCGACGGCATTCGCCAGCGCCGGGGTGCTCACTTGGATGAAGCTGTTGCGAAAGCGTACAGAGATCTGCTTGATGTCCGCCGCGTCAATGCCCGCCTCTTGCAGCAGCGCCCGCAATTCGCTGGCTCCAGCGCCATCTTTCTTGCCCACGTTCACATAGATTTCTTTGCTGTCAGCGGGCGTGGTGCGGGGCGCGCGTTCACGCGGAAGGCGGGGCGCTGATTCGGCAGGTTCATGCACCGGTGCTTCACTCACTTGATAGCGAATGCCCAGATCCTCGTCCTCCACGCGCGCGGCTTCACGACGCGGAGCGCGCTGAGCGGGGCGTATTGCGACCGGCTCGGATTTTTCAAGCTTTGCAACCGAGCCACGGCGCTTCTCGGGCGGCTTCGCCGTTGTGTTCGCGGGTGCGACGGCAACAGTGGGCTCGGGTGCTTTGGCGCGACGAGCACTTTGTGCCTGGAGCCAGGGCTGCTCTTGCTTGGCCAAGTGCTCGCTCAATAGCCCCGCTACCAGTCGCTCTGCGTTGTCGTGGGTCAAGAGCCGTCGCGCCAGCGCTAGGATCTCAGCAGGGGCATCGTGTAACCCCTGACCCAGTTGTACCAAGACATCAGTTTCCGCCCGTGTCCGCAATTCCAATGCGGAGGGCAGTTGCCTTTCAACGGGGCGGATCTTGTATTGTAGTCGTAGGAAGTAGAGGTTGCCCAATTCGCTGGGCGCCACCAGTGACAGCGCGGTGCCCGTGCGACCCGCGCGCCCGGTGCGCCCGGTGCGGTGCACGTACTGCTCGTTGGAATCTGGGAAATCGAAATTGATCACGTGGGTCAGGTGCGAAATATCGATCCCGCGTGCCGCCACGTCCGTGCACACCAAGAAGCGCAATTTCCCTTCGCGCGTGCGGCGCATCACGCTTTCGCGTTCGCTCTGCGGCAGATCCGCATTGAGCCAATCGGCGCCGTAGCCCTTGGCTTGCAGTGTGGAGGCGACCACCTTGGTTTCATCGCGGGTATTGCAGAAGACGATCGCGCTCTCTGGATTTTCAATCTCCAGCATCTGCAGCAACTCGTCGTGTTTGTTGCCCCGCGAGATGTAACAGAAGTGGTTGATCTCCAACGCGCCGATTTGGTCACCACTCAACGTTATGAAATGCGGATCTTTCAGGCGCGATTCAGCGATGCGCAGCACTTCACGCGGCACCGTTGCGCTGAACAGCAGCACTTGGATGTTCTTGGGCAATTCTGACCAGATCTTGTCGATCTGGGGCAGGAATCCCATGCTCAACATTTCGTCGGATTCATCGAGGATCAGCACACGCACGCCGCTGACATCCAAGGTGCCGCGGGCAATGTGATCCAGGACGCGCCCCGGCGTGCCCACCACGATGTGTGCACCCGCTTTGAGCGCGTCAATTTGCGGATTCATGGCGGCTCCGCCGTACACGCTGATCACCTTGACGCCGGTGTGCGCACCCAATGCCGTCACCTCACGTGACACCTGCAGAGCCAGTTCGCGCGTCGGGCAGAGCACCACGGCTTGCACCTTGGGGGCTTTGGGTTTCACTAAGCCGTCGACCAGTGGCAGCCCGAACGCCGCTGTCTTTCCCGTTCCGGTGCGGGCTTGCACCACCAGATCTCGGCCGGCCTTCGCCGGCTCAAAGACGGATTGCTGCACGGGTGTGGGCACCTTGTAGCCGAGTTCATCCACAGCGCGGCGCACGTCTTTGGACAGCGCCAGGCTGTCGAACGTGACGGGGGCGTCGTTGACGGGGGATGGAGCGGACATCAAGCGAGCCGCCTTCTACTAACAGTTTCCCTCACGGAGCCACCGATTTGCGTTAAAGCCCCGACAACTGGCACGGGTGTGCTCATTTCCCCGGCGGAATTGAGTTCATCAATTGTGTGCCACGGCGCCGCAGATCGGCCAGATCAGTCGCTTCGTAGCGGGCGGCGTGCTCTTCGGCGTAACGCAGCCAGTCGACCAACTGCAGTCCCTCAGCCATGGAGGGGTCGGATTCGCACTGCGTATCCAGGGCCGGGCGGCTCAACCACTCGGGCTCCAGGGCATCTCGAAATCGGCGCACTGAGGCGCGCTCACCCCGGGTTTCTTGGGAAGCGGCGGCGCGCGCGCGCTCCACGGCGGTGAACAGGCCGCGCAAGGCGGTGCGACAGGGCGCGCTCGTGGGCACACCCTGAGGAGCCCACACCTGCTGCAACACCTGTACCGAACAGACGACCGTAAACGCGGTGATTATCAGGGAAAACAGCACAATTCCGGCGCGTCGCCCGCGGCGTCGCAGCGTGGACTGGGGGCTGGGCTCGTTGGGCATGCCTGTGCTGGAGCTGTAATGCCGGGGGCTAGGGCGCGTCAAACGCTTGCCGCGCGAGCCCTGCCGCACTACTCGACGGGGCTGGAGATCGGCTTTCGAAGCCCACGACATGTCGCTCAGTTCAGATTCGGCACTCTTGGGCCTCCAGCAGGCGGCCACTCAGGCAGAAAGCCCCAAGCTCGAAAGTCGGCTCGCGACGGTCGCCCGCATTTTGGCGGACGATTTGCTGGATATTGAGGCCACCATCCGACGGGTTGCTTCAGAGGGGCGTTCGCCTGGCTCTGACGCGGCGCGGCATTTGCTGGATCAGGGGGGCAAACGGGTGCGGCCGATCACACTGCTGCTCAGTGCGGCTTGCTTCAGCGGCACCAATCAAGCTGCGCGCGAAATGGGTGCAGTGGTGGAACTGGTGCATTCGGCAACGTTGCTGCACGACGATGTGATCGACGATGGGACGGATCGGCGCGGCGCCCGGGCAGCGCGCATAATTTGGGGCAACGCGGTGAGTGTTCTGGGCGGCGATTTCCTGCTGGTGCAGGCACTGCTGCGTACTCAGCAGCACGCGCCCGCTTTGCTCACTGAGCTGTTGGGAACATTGCGACGACTGGTAGACGGCGAGATCCTGCAATTGCGCGGTCGCGCCCAGCTCGACACCAGCGAAGCGACGTACCAACGGATCTTGCGCGACAAGACAGCGTCGCTGTTCCGCTTTTCGGCCTTGGCTGGCGCACAGTTGGGCGGCGCTTCGGTAGAGCTGGCGGAGCCCTTGGCACAATTCGGTGAAGCCGTCGGCATCGCGTTCCAGTTGGTCGACGATGCGCTGGATTATTCGGGCGAAGGCACCGGGAAGACGCTGTTCGCCGACTTGAAAGAGGGCAAGGTGACGCTGCCCTTGGTGCTCGCCGTGCACGACGCGCCGGAATTGCTTCCGCTCTTGCAGCGAATTCATCAAGGGGATGAGTCGCCGGTTGCCGAATTGCGCCGCTGCGTGGCTCAAAGCGGAGCGTGCAATCAGGTGCGTCAGCGGGCTCGCGAGCAGACAATCAGCGCCATCAAAGCGCTCGCGCCGCTGCCACAATCCCAAGCGCGCTCGTTGCTTGAAGGCGTTGCACTGGAACTGGCGAATCGCTCGCGCTGAGGAGGTTGATTCCCGATTCGGGCGGTTCGGAAATCACGCAAACGGCTCCACGCTCGTGCCGACGGGGTCGCGCCCTGAGCACTACGAGTTGCTAGAAATCGACTCGCGTTGAGAAGAAAATCAACCCGGGAGAGGGGTCTGGGCTATCTTCTTTGCAATCGTCGCTGGGGGTGTGCGGCGCAGGCTCCATGTCAGGCCCACACGAGAAAGTGCAAAGATCACCCACTTGGTAGGATCCCAATGGAACCAAGCGATGCCGTTGCGGTAGTCGCTGGGGAAGGCGTGGTGGTAGTTGTGGTAGCCCTCACCGTGAGAGAAGAAGGCAAGCCACCAGCAATCGCGCGCAGTGGTTTCGTTTGAATAGCGCTGTGTTCCAAACCAGTGCGCGGCCGAGTTGATCAGATAAACGCAGTGATGCGTGAAGGTCAGACGGATCAGTCCACCCCAGATCAAGCCACCCCAGGGCATGCCATAGGCAAGGCCGACCAAGAACGGTAACCCGAAGCAACTGAACAGCATCAAGGGCAGGTAGTGACGGGCCTGGAACATCACCATGGGGCGCTTACGCAGATCATTGACGTTGCTGTAGGGCCGCGTGCCGGGCGCATACTCCCAGAGCATCCAACCCATGTGTGCCCACCACAGCCCCTTCTTGATGTTGTAGGGGTCTTCATCACGATCAACAAACCGATGATGGTAGCGATGATCGGAAGCCCAGACCAAAACGCTGTTCTGGAAGGCAGCCGTTCCAAAGAGCAGTAGGAAGAACTCCACCACGGGATGGGCCTGATACGTGCGATGGGCGTAGTAGCGATGGTAACCTGCGGTGACACCCAACCCGCATAACAAGAACATCACCGCAAAGTGCAGCAAGTGCTGCCAGTGAAACCCTGAGTACATCGTGTAAAGAATCCCCGAGACAGTCGCGCTGACGGGCAGCAGCGTCAGCACGAGAAGATTCCTCACACGAAACGTCTGCGGAAGGAGGGTTTCTACGGCCTTCCGCTCGCTAGCGAGCGCATCTGGATTCATGCAGAGTAGGGGGAGCCAGATGCAAATCTAGCATCCAGCGGGCAATAGGGAAGATCACGGAGGCTGAGGACCGCCTCCTGCGTACACGGTACCATAGGGACAATCGGACGATACGTCTCTGAATTGCCTTAGGGCCGGGTACGTTGTCGTCACGTTTGTGTCATGTGTAATGAACCTGCTCAGCCTTGGCCAAACCCTCTCCGGGGTTGATGTTCTATTCGAGCGGTTCGAATAGCAGCGCTTCCTATGCCTGTGAAACCGCTTCAGGGATCAGTTCAGCTTGTCGTTGTTGCGGGTCATGGGCGGCGGAGCGATGTCGCCTTCCACGAAGTGGATTCGCAGCTCGCGCTCTAACGCGGTGTGCACGTCGCGTTCAATCAGGTCCACTTGACCCGCGACGCGTTCGATGTTGCGTTGGTAGACGAATAACCGGGCACGTACCGGTTCAATCGGCGTGACCAGATCGTTGGCACTGAATTCCGTCTGCTGCGCGTCAAGGAGCAACAGTGCCCGCGGGTCGACCCCGTCAACCACAACTTCGGGGCCCGGCGCTTCGGCGATGTAGATTTCTTCTTCGCGCAAGAACACGCGCAATTCGGCGCTGATGTTGGCAATAGCGCGGCGTACCGCCCCTTCAAAGGCTCCACGACTGAGCGCCCATGGTGGTGCGCCTTGCTCCAAATCCAGCTCCCGTGAGCGCAGGAACGCTTCGGTGGCACCCGCACGGTCGTCGCCCTCATCACGGATTAACCCCAAGTAATAGAAAGCGTCCGG
>DATJEQ010000082.1:0-5475 GCA_035496495.1 Polyangiaceae bacterium | reverse complement strand
AAGCTTCCGCTGTGAGCGAACGAGCGCTGGCTGGTGCGCTGGAGAGCCTTGAGCGAGTTCGGCGCGCTCAGCGGCTGATTTTGCAGGCAACTGCGAGTTTATATCCGCTGCACGAGCCAGCCGCGTTTCAGGCCAGTGTCGTCCGCGCGTTGCTGGGTTTGGTCGAAGTGCTCACGGCGGACGTTGGACAGGCACAGATCCAGGCGCTGCTGCTGCGGGTCGATGAGGGAGAGATTTGGGCATGCTCAGACGCGCACGGTCCCATGGCTCGAGGGCCACTGTCAGAAGTGCTGCCACCGGAGACATGCGCACAGATTGAAGCGTCAGTGCAGTCGCGTCAGCCGTTGTGGGCACCGACCACCGTGCTTCCGCTGCTGGTCGGTGAGCACCTGCAGGGCGTAATCTACCTGAATCTGACCGTCGCGCCCGACGGTAGACAATCGCTGCAGCTTTTTGGCAACCAGCTGGCGCTCATGATGCGCAATGCGCAACTCTTCGAGATGGCGGCATTTGACCCGTTGACGGGGGTACACGCTAGGGGGTTCTTCGATCAGTGGCTGGTGCGGGAAGTCATGGGGGCATTCCGTGCACGGCATCCCATCAGTTTGCTCATGATCGATCTGGACGGGATGAAGAAGGTCAATGATGTGGCCGGGCACTTGCGTGGCGATGAAGCGCTGGCCAAAGTGGGGCGAATCCTGACGAATGCAACGCGAGAACACGACATTGTGGGTCGTTACGGGGGCGATGAATTCGCCTTGATTCTGCCGCGCGAAACCGGGGCGGGCGCAGCCGAAGTCGCGTCGCGTATTCTCCAAGAGGTCGGTGTGGCGCAAGTTGCGGGCCCCAGTGGCCCCATCCCGCTGTGCTGCAGCGTGGGTGCGGCTACGTTGGATGCCGAAGGATTTGAGTTGAAGTCAGGGGGGCCCGCTCTCGCAGTTTCTTACTTTAGTTCGCTTGCGCAACGGCTGGTGGCGGTAGCGGACGGCGCCCTTTACGTCGTCAAGCACGCCGGCGGCAACGGCCTGCACCAGGCGGACACCCTCACCTGGCCGCGACCCGAGCAGCAGCCAGCGAAGTGAGTGCCCGCGCAGTGGCGGTTTAGAGCTCGCGCACGTTCATGATGTTCGTCAGGCCGGACTGGCGGGTTGATCCGCTGACCACCACCACTCGATCGCCGCGCTGCGCGTACTTCTTGCGCAACAGCGTGGACATGCCTTCCTCCACCATTTCCTGACTAGTGCGTTTCTTGGTGACCTTCATTGGGTGAATGCCCCAGCTTAAGGCCATGCGCTGCATCGTGCGATCCGACGGTGTGAACGCCACCACCCGGGTTGAAATGCGCTCGCCAGCAATGTGTCGCGCCGTGGCGCCACTTTCGGTGAACACCGCGATCAACCGCGCGCGCGCCTCCAGCGCGCCAAATGCCGCCGCCCGCACAGTGGCCATAGAAACGGCAGAGGCGTCGCCGCGGCTCTGATGATTCAGGTGATACTGCCAGTTGTTGAAGATGTCCTCTTCGGTGCGCGCTGCAATCGTACTCATGATCTCAACGGCGCGCACCGGGTACTTCCCGGATGCCGTCTCGGCGGAGAGCATGATGGCGCTGGTGCCATCGTAAATCGCGTTGGCGACGTCTGATGCTTCAGCGCGGGTAGGGCGCGGGTTGGAGATCATGCTCTCCAACATCTGGGTGGCGGTGATCACTGGTTTGCTGGCAGCAAGCGACTGCGCGATGATGCGCTTCTGCAGCGCCGGCACGGCTTCGGGCCCGAGCTCAACGCCCATGTCACCGCGCGCCACCATGATGGCGTACGAGGCCTCCAAGATCTCGTCGAAGTTGGTCACCGCTTCAGGGCGCTCGATCTTGGAGATCACCTTAGCGTCGCTCTTGGCCTTGTTGATCAGGCGCGTCAGTTCGATCACATCTCTTGCCGTACGCACAAAGGACAAGGCAACGAAGTTGACGCCCAGCTTCAGCACGGCTTGCAAATCCGCAAGATCTTTGCTGGCGAGGGTGGGGGCGGAAACCTTCGAACCGGGCAGATTCAAGCCCTTGAACTGCATCAGCAGACCACCGTAAATCACGGTGGTGTGCACTTCAGTGCCCACCACTTTGTCGACCTTGAGTTCGATGTTGCCGTCGTCGAGCAGCACGCGCTCGCCCGCTTTCACATCTCTTGAAAGCCGCTTGTAAGTCGTGCCCACGCGCGGCGGACGGCCGTTACCCGCTTCGCCGATGACACCCGCTGCGGTGGAAATGATGAACGATTTGCCAGGCGCCAAATAGATCGGCTCGGCTTTCTTCAACTGGCCAATGCGCATCTTGGGCCCCTGCAAGTCGGCCAAGATGCCAATGGGCACCCCCATCTTCGCCGATACCTTGCGCACCAAGTGCACGCGCTGCGCCAGGCTCTTGTGATCGGCGTGGGCGCAGTTGAGGCGGAAGACGTTGGCGCCTGCCTTGATCAGCGCGCTCACCGTCTTTTCGTCGGAAGAGGCGGGACCCAGTGTTGCGACAATTTTCGTGCGATTACTGAATAGCGATTCGGTCATGAGTGGCTCAATGGGGCGGACCGCTCACGCGGAGCGGCAATCGGGGGCACAGTTAGCGACAGTTATTTGCGCCGCGCAACACCAATCATGGCACGCATGCCGAGCGGTGGCTGGATGGATGGCCGCCGCGTCTGGGGAAATCAGGGCAAAAAGCTGTGTTAGAAGCCAACGGCGTAGCCGAGCTGACCGGCGAGGCCCATTGCTGAATCTGGGAACAGCATCATTCCCTTCAGCTCCAAAATGGGGCCGTGATTAGGCGCGATGGCGAACATAGTGCCCAAGCTCAAGCTGCCGAAGAACTTGCCGGCCTTCTTCCAGACCTCGACCGCAGGGGTCGGATCGGTGGCAAGGCCGCCCGTCATGTTGGCGTCGTCGTATCGATTGTCGATGATACCGGCGACCAATTTAGCGTCAACTTCGGCCATGCCGCCTGCAACGCGCACGAATGGGCGAAACCCCGTGCGTGCGAAAGGCGTTGAGCCAATCCAATAGGCGACACCCAGCTCGGCATGGACCGGGAAGAACCCTTTACCACCCTTCGCGGGGTCGCGAGCCGGACCGCCGTTGAAGGCGAACCCGAGGCGGATGCCGCCCGTGAAGTTGTCCAGGAAGACGCGCTCAAAGCCGACGATTGCGCGGATGGTGCCCAACGTGAGGCCTCCGCCTACTGCGCCCGCGCCCTGCTGCCCATCGAGCGTTCCCGGCTCGTCAAAGTTGGCCCCGCCCGGCGCCGGCAGCCCGACAACTCGCTGCTGACCGTCGCCGTAGTAACACTCGTAGTTCGCCGGCGCGTCGCTGCGGCACGCGCCCTGGGTGGAGGGCATTGCCAAGAAATCCACTTGGCCGGTGAATGTGAACCAGCTGAGCACTGGTTTGCCCAGTTTCTCTTCGGGCTCTTCTTCCTCGTTGCCCTTGCTGCACCCGGGGAATTCTGGCGGGCAGTCGGCAGTGTCGCCGCATTGTGCGGGCGCAGACTTGCCGGGCAAGTGAGGCGGCTCGCCATCGAGCGTGTTCTTGATTGGCACCCGGTGTGGCGTCGCTTCCGAGCCAGAAGTGGCGACCACCGCGTCGTCGTCATCCACAACTTCGATGTAGTAACGCAGGTCGCCCGTGGCGCTGCCGACGTCGAGGCAAGGGATGTAACCGCCGAACCCCTTGTTCATGGGATCGAGGTTGATGGTTTTCCAATCAGAAGCGCCAAACGGGAGGTAACGCACGCGCACCACTTTGGCGGAAACGCCGTCTGGCAGTTTCACAAACACTGGAACAGGCGTATTCACGGCTTGCTCCGGCGCGGGGGTGTGCTGGACCTCATCCGAGCTTGGAGCAGCTGCGGGAGGCGCCTTAGCAGGGGCTTCGGCGGGAGGCGTCTCGCTGGCGAGTTGCGCTTTGGCCTCCGCGAACGTCGATTCCGCCTCGGGTGTACTCAGATCCTTATCCAAAGGGATCGTGGGATCGGCCTTCAGTGCCGAGATGAACGAAGCCAGGGCCTCGTCGTGCTTCTGCATTCCCGCGATGTAGACGATGCCTAAATCGCGATACGCCTTAGCCAGCACCGCGGGTGAGCAATCCGACTGCCCGCACAGCGAGATCGCTTGTTGGAGCTTGCTCACGGCGGCGTCCAGATTGAGCGCCAGGTAATCGTTCATGATCGCGTCGTCGTTCAACGCGCTGGCGTCCTTGTCCTTAGCCCCCTCGGCGTGTGCCGTCGCCGGAGCCACCCAGCAGCTGAGGGCGACAGCGCACAGCGCAAGGCCGCGCAGGCTCACCAGGCGTGACGCCCGTTGCCAGGTGAACAGAGAACGCTGAACTCCCCGAAATTGCCCCATCAAAATCGCACCTCGTCGTGAATTAGTGGCGCGGACCATAACACCCCTTTTTACCGTGTTGCTAGACTGTGTTGCTAGCGTGGGGTGCTAGCTTGGGTGCGGTGCCGGGTAAGCGAATGTAAGCAGATTGCCGGCCCGGACTTGCCCGGTGGGGCCTTGTGGCGTATGTTGCTGCAAGCATGTGCTCCCCGGCGAACGCCCCAGTCGTTTTTCCTGCTGATTTCAGCGGCCAGCGGCTCCTCCTTAGCAAGGCGGGAGAGGGCTGAGCACGCCGTACAGGCCGTCGCCAAGCACCCCTCCCGCCGCTCAGGCCGGAGGGGTTTTGCATTTCGGACCCAATCTAAGTTGGTCATCTGCACTGTCGCCCGCTCCGGCACCCGCCCCCACCCACTGACTGCATTCCGGAGAGTTTCCAATGTCTATCGACCCATCCAAAAAGTATCGCCCCTTTCCGCCCGTTGCGTTGACTGATCGAAGCTGGCCCAGCCGCACCATCACTCACGCGCCACTGTGGTGCAGTGTGGATCTTCGCGACGGCAATCAGGCCCTGCCCGAGCCGATGGGTCACGAGCGCAAGCTGCGCATGTACAAGACGCTGCTGGGGGTGGGTTTCAAGCAAATCGAAATTGGGTTCCCGAGCGCGTCGCAAACGGAATACGATTTTGCGCGCTTCTTGGTTGAGAACAACCAGATCCCTGACGGTGTTGCGCTGCAAGTGCTGACTCAAGCGCGCGAGCCGTTGATCCGCAAGACGCTGGAAGCGGTGCGCGGCATGAAGCAGGTGATTGTGCACGTGTACAACTCCACCTCGACGCTGCAGCGCAAAGTCGTTTTCGGCAGCGATCGCAAAGGCATTGTCGACATTGCCACGGCGGGAGTGAAGCTGGTGAAGCAGCTGGCGCGCGAGTACCCGGAAACCGAGGTTACCCTGGAATATTCACCGGAAAGCTTCACCGGGACGGAGTTGGATTTTGCCAAAGAAATCTGTGAAGCGGTGATGGATGTGTGGGAGCCCAGCAAAGAGCGCAAGATCATTCTGAATTTGCCGGGCACTGTCGAGATGGCCACGCCCAACGTGTATGCGGATCAG
>DATJEQ010000081.1:0-8078 GCA_035496495.1 Polyangiaceae bacterium | reverse complement strand
CGCTTTTCGGCGGCAACGCTGCGGGCCTTCGTGGCTGCAAGTTCCGCCTTGAGTTCACGCACGCGTCGGAAAACGGCGATGGCGTACTGAGGCGCCTGCACGGGTGACTGCGGCACCGCCCCGAAATTGCCGCGCACACGCGCGTCAACCGGATCGATCATTATCGCTTGATAATCGGGCGAGTTACCGGTGGGCCATGGCAACTGAGATTGATCTTCGCGCACTTGCACCGTTTCGAGCAACTGCGCTTGCACGCCGGTCAGGCCCTCGGCGTTGAACGATTCGAATTCATCGTCGAATTCTACGGGGCCTTGCACGGGACCCTGCATCGGGCGGGGCTTGCTGCGCGGTGCGGGCGGGCCCAGCGAGTCGACTGCGTTCGCCTGTGGGCTTGACGCCGCTGCGCGTCCGCCAGCGCTGCTCGGTGGCCGTCGGGGGCCAGCCGGCAAGCTGGGAACGGGAGCGAGATCGGGAACCGCGGCCTGGGGAGGCACCTGCGGGGCTGGAGGTCGCTCGGTGTCTGCGTGCAGAGTGGGGATTGAAATGCGCTCCAGCTCAGGAATCGAAAGCCGCTCCAATTCCGGCTGGGGGGCAGCATCGTCGAAATCCGGCACCACGATGTCGCCGTCGAGAATGGGGGCATCCTCGAGCTCTTCTGGGATCTGCAGATCCCGCGCCAGGACGGTTTTGTCGTGCGGATTGACCACAGTGACCCGTAGTCTAGCGCGCCCTGAGCCCGGTTGCGACACACCTCGACGTGCCCGGTTGCAAGCGCAGCCCAGCTGGGTTACCTGAAGCGCGCAATTTGTGGGTCCGCCAACAGCGCACCTCGAACCCCGCCAGGCCCGGAAGGGAGCAACGGTAGGGGAAAGCGGGTGTGGCGGGCCCCTTCCTAGCTCCTCTAGGTTCTCCTACCTGGACCTACCCGCTGCTGAAGCGCGACTTAAAATAACGTCCACAGCACGATCGCGAGCTTGGTCAGGAAGAAATCCGCGATCAAAATTGCGATGGATATCGCGACCACGGTGCGTGTCGTGCTGTTGCCCACGCCGGCGGTGCCCCCGGAAGTGTGCATTCCGAAGTGACAGCCGATCATGGCGATGATCACGCCGAAGAACGGCGTCTTGCCCACGCCGGCGACGTAATCCTTGAGGTTCACTGTTTCGAGCGCGCTGCGAAAGAAGAAGCTGGCCGGCACATTGAATTGCCAATCCGTGATGAACATTGCGCCCGAAAAACCGAGCACCAAAGCGAAGCTGGCCAAAAACGGCATCACGAGCACCGTTGCCACTAAGCGGGGCATCACCAGCTTTTTGATTGGATCTGCACCCAACGCACGCACAGCGTCCAATTGTTCGGTCACTGCCATGGAGCCGAGCTCGGCCGTCATACCAGCTCCAATTCGGCCCCCCACGATGACCGCAGTGAATGTGGGAGCGAGCTCTCGTGCAAAGCTCAGAGCCACCACACGCCCGGTATATTCCATGCCACCGAATTTCTGCAGGCCAAAGGCAAACTGGGTCGACATCACCATGCCGATGAAAACGCTGGTGACTACCACGATGCCCAGAGAAGCCACCCCCAAGGCCTCCATCTGCAAAATAATCTCGTGAACTTCTAACGGCCTCTTAAACAACACCCGCACACAGTGCAGGAACGATTCACTGATCTGCCCCACCTGCGCGATCAGTCCAGTGATCGCTCGGGTGATCTGCTCGCGCAACGGCACCGGCGGTGCGGGCGGCGGAATACTAGTGGATGCTGCGCTCATCGAAAATGCCCATCAAGACCGCTGCTAGTCGAGAGTCACGAACCCTTGAACGAAAGTGTCGAACTCAGCCACATCTGCTGACGCTGGAGCATCGCGGGAGATGTACAGGAAATCGTAAACGCAGCCATCTTTCTTCAGCACCACAACGATGAAATGCTTGGGCACGCCATCGAGCGTGGCGGATAACTCGCTTCGCAGCGCCTCACGCCCAGCCAACTGAATCAATTGCTCGCCCTCGGGATGCTTCTCCGTGAATTGTAGGAATAGGTGTTGAGTGAGGGATTGCAACGGCACATCGTCGGCGTCTTTTCCGCAGCGCCCGTTCACCGCAATGGTGGCACTGGCGGCTTCATCCCGAAAGCCCAACAAGGTGCTGCTAGAATCCATCCTACGCCAATCAGCAGGAATTTGCCTGAGCTCAAAGGCGATGGCGCCCGAGCGAAACACACGTCCATTGAAGCCGCTGCTTGCACAGCCTAAGCACAAAATGAAGGGGCACAGGATGAAGGAACACACGGCCAAGGCTGTTGCGAACAACGCAACGCGTGAAGGAAGCTTTAGAATGCGGGGCTTTACTTTGCCTACGGCAAGCACGCGTGCACGCTACCATGATACAGTGCCGGGCACCACCCCAGCGCCAACCGCATGTTCTTTCCAATTCGCGACGTCAACCCAACGCGCTCGTTCCCATTTGTGAGCTACCTGCTGCTCATCGCGAACGTTGTGGTGTTCATCTGGGTTGCGCTCACGGCGGCCCACCATGCCGATCCAGTCAGGGCCGCGGAAATGCTAACACGTCAATACGGCTTGGTGCCCAGCCGGGTGAGCCACCATTTGTCCGTCGCCTGGCCCACGATTTTCACCAGCATGTTCATGCACGGGGGCATCGCGCACATCGTCTCCAACATGGTGTTCCTCCATGTGTTCTCGGATAACGTGGAAGACGCGCTAGGCCATGTGCGCTTTTTCTTTTTCTACTTGCTGTGCGGCGTGTGCGCGGCGGCCGCGCAAGTGCTGGTCGACCCCAGTAGCGTGATCCCCATGGTCGGTGCCTCCGGTGCGATCGCGGGTGTCGTGGGCGCCTACCTGGTGCTTTATCCGAGAGCCCCCATTGTCACCTTCAATTCGGTATTCTTCCTGTGGTTCGTGATGGGCATGTTCCCGGTCGTGCCAGCCTGGCTGATCGCCGGCGAGTTCTTTCTAGTGAATCTGCTCCAGGGCCTGGGCTCGCTCGGCATTCAAATGCAAGGCGGGGTCGCATTCTTCGCCCACCTGGGCGGCTTTGCCGCGGGCCTGCTCCTGGTGCGTGTGTGGGCCACAACCAAGCCCCAAGGGCGAAGGTGGCAAGGGTTTCGCCAAAACTATCCCGGCAGCGCAGCACGACGGGATCGTTGGTGATTGCCCCAGGAGGGCAACCGGCACTGGTGATCGCCCCAGGGCAACCGGGTCAGACGCCGATGAACAGGCGGTGAGCGAAATTGCGCTCGAGGCGCGAGCGCAGCACTTTCTCAGCGGCGGCTTCGATGTCGTACTCCACGCGCTTGAACTCGAAACGGCGGTGATCGCTGTCGTACACCGTGTAACTGGCGCGGTTGTCGTAATCGCGCGGCTGCCCCACGGAGCCCACGCTGGCGATGTACTTGCGCCCGGGCTCCAATTCGAAATCCACCGGCGGCAACTCTTCGACCGAGTTGGCCGTGAGCGCGAAAACCTTGCACAGGTGCGAATGCCCAATCAGCGTCAGATCCGCCAGCTCATCATAAATGGGCAAGCACTCGCGCGCTTGCTCAGGGGCGAAAATGTATTCGAACTCTTCCAGCCGCACCGGTGAGCCGTGACACAGATCCACACCGATTTCACCCAAGCGAATCGAATAGGGTAAGCTCCGAAGCCAAGTGAGGTTTGCGGCGCTGAGCACGGAAGCGTGGGTGTCGAGTGCGTGGCGCGCCGCTTCGTAGTAATAGGAGTAATCCATCCGACCAGCGACCGCGGCGTCGTGGTTGCCCAGGATGGTGGCCTTGGCGATCTCGCGCACGAGATCGGAGCACTCATTGGGTGAGCCGCCGTACCCCACAGTGTCGCCCAAGCAGTAGTACTCGTCGATGTTCTCGACGGTGTACGCTTCGAGTGCGGCACTCAGCGCTTCGTAGTTGGCGTGAATGTCGCTGAGAATGCCGATCCGCATAGGGAAAACCGAGCTGAACCCTAGCAGGTCGCCAGATTGGCTCAACCGCTGTAAACAACCGGGCCGATTTTGCCGTTCTACCGTGCTCTTTCGTGCTCTTTGCGGGGCCTTTCAGCCCTGATGCAACGCGCTGGCCGCGGCGGCGGGGGCTTACTACCCTCCAGGAGGTGACCCCAGGCAGCACTTCGAACGGCAAACACAAGAGCCCAGCGGGCCCCCTCACGCCCGACGTCATCGTGGAGCTTGCGCACAGCTGCAGGCAGTTCGTGTGGGCCAAGCTGCAAATAGAACTCGATGGCACGGCGGAGACGTTGCCGATCTTGGATCACTACATCAAGTTGGCCAGGGACGATTTGCGGCGGCAACCCGAAGCGACGACGCTATTAGCAAAGACGGTGGGCGCCTACTTTGGCAGCGTGCTGGCTTCCACCATGGATGGATTTTGGCGGGTGTCATCGGCGGACGATCGGCATTGGTTCGTGTGCGCCCGATCCGTTTACCTGGCGATCAACCCAATGGGCGTCGCGCATGACGTCCTGCACGCCTCAACAGATCACGACGGACCTTCCTCTGAGTTGCGGCTCGATCGAGGCGAGCACGAAGTGGTGGCCGAAAGGCTCCATCGACTGCCCGCGATGGACGAAGAAGAGTACTTCACGCTGTCGGCGCGCGTTGAGATGATCGAAATTGCCATTGCTGCGTTGCGAGATCATCATCTGGCCAAGGGAAGCGCAGAGATCGCTTTTGAACCGGCCGACTACGTCACCCTCTGATGGCTCCGGTGAGCCATTCAATGCGGGGCGCCGGCGTCAGCGGCGATTTTTGTTCCTACGGCGGTGCGGCCGGGAACCTCGACCAATTCTGGATCGCGCAGGCTCCCGCCAAAGAAATTGTGCCAGAACGCGCGGTACTTCCCTGGCCGCAGATCGCGCAGGTGTGCACTGCGGTAAGGAACGAGCATCGCGACGCGTACGCGATCTAAAATCAGATAAGCCACATTGGGGCTGAAGTTCTCTAGATCGAGCCCAAGTGTGGAGGGGTGCGGGGTGGGGCTCTGTGTCACGGCGCGGTCGCGACTGTGCAATTTGCCCAAAACATCAGGCTCAACCAGCAGCGGCGAGTCATCGGGCAAACCGGCAGTGCGAAAGCTGGATTCGCGCGGAGGAATGGCGAAACCTCCCGGCACATCGGCTTTGCGCCCCATCTCGCTGACGCTGAACGTGCACGCGCCGCCATCGACAAATTGAAATTGCGCCCGCACTGGCAAGCGATCGTCTGTGCAAGCTGGGCTCGTGGGGCTGGCGTCGATCAACTCGACCAGAGTTCGACACAACAATTGCCCCGCGATTCCTGCCTCTTCGACCGCGGCTTGTTCAATGATCAACTTGCCGTACGAGGTGGTCAATTCACTGGTCTCGGTAACCTGATCGAGCCATTTGCCGCCGGGCAAGCGCCGTAGCGATCCTAAGACCAATGGCGTCGCATCCGCGCGGTGCTCGGCAAGTACGGCGCGCAATGAACCAGGCGGCAAATTGCGGAACTTGGCTTCATCGGGCCACAACAAGATATGCCCGTAATTGGCGACGCGAGCGCGCAGCTCCGTGCCTTGAGGCAAGGGGAAATTACCGTTGGCCCAACGCCAGCGCATTGCGCCGCTGGGGTGCAGATCGATTGTGATCTGAGGCGCTTGCCGCTTGTTGATTGCATCGATGGCGCCCAGATCCGCTTCGGGTTCCAGTGGTTGATTGTCGGCATTCGGCCAACTCCACAAGGTTCGCAGTGTGAGTAACTGCGTTTCCTTGCCTTTGACCGACACAATTGCACCGTCGGGCTGGGGAGCGTGGAGCGCGCTCAGCGGCGTGGGGTTGATGGCGGGGCGCGCAACGGCGGTGCTTGTTTCATCGCCCACAACGCTGTGCTTGCTGCTGGTTGCTACGGTACTGGGATCTGGCCGAGGTAGTTGCTCGCTTTTCTCCGCCAACGGCGTGGGCATCACGTTGGCGTTCGGGCTGCGGGGGGGCTCGGGAGGAGGGTGAGAATTCGCCGCGTCGCCAGCGCCATTGTTGCAGCCCAGGAGCAAGCCGCACACCAGCGCCGCGCAGCCGATGTGGGAGCGGTGCACTAACCGGCTCCCACGATCCGCGCACGGCCTATCAGATCAGCCGCCTTCAATCCCTGCTCGTCACAGTACGCGTCGAGACCGTCTAAGATTTTCTTTGCTGCACAGGGATCGGAAAAATTCGCGGTGCCCACTTGCACCGCAGAAGCGCCTGCCAGCAAGAATTCCAACGCGTCGCGTACGCTCATCACCCCGCCAATTCCGATAACCGGGATCTTCACCACTTGGGTCAGCTGCCAGACCACGCGCAGCGCAATCGGGCGCAGGCTGGGGCCACTGAGGCCACCGGTGGCATTGTGCAAACGCAATTTCTGGGTTTGCACATCGATGGCCATGCCGCGAATCGTGTTGATCGCGGTCAGCGCATCGGCGCCCGCGTCTTCACACGCCTTGCCGACTGCGTTGATGTCGGAGGCTTCCGGGCTCATCTTGACCCAGATGGGCCGCTTCGTCGCGCGGCGCACGGCCGCGGTCACAGCGGCGCATTGATCCGCATTCTTGCCGAACTCAATGCCGCCCTCCTTCACGTTTGGGCAGGAAACGTTGAGTTCAACCGCTGCCACGCCCGCTTCTTGTTCGAGGCGTTCAGTGATTTTGACGAAATCCTCCACGCTGCTGGCGAAGATGTTGGCCACCACACACACCCCGCGCTTTCGTAGAGTCGGCAATTTCTGAGTGCAGAAGGCTTCCACGCCCACATTGGCAAGGCCGATAGCATTGAGCATTCCAGCCGGCGTCTCGCAGATGCGTTCGGGGCTGTTGCCCAAGCGCGGGTGCAAGCTCAACCCCTTGGTGCAAATGCCTCCCAACGTGCTCACGTCATAAAAATCGTCGTATTCCAGCCCGTAGCCGAACGTCACCGAAGCGGTGAGGATCGGATTTTTTAGCGTTAAACCGCCACCAATCGCAACGCTCAGATCGGCCATCAGTGTGACCCCGGAAACGTGGACTTGCGCACTGGCGCGTGGCCGGCTTTGTTCCAATCAATGCGCTGGGCATCGACGCAGGGCCCTTCCACGCAAGCGTACAAATATTGACCAGACGTGGTCAGTACTGGGCAACCCAGGCACACGCCGTAGCCGCAAGCCATGGGCGTTTCCAGCGAGGCTTCACAGGGAACATTCGCTTGACCGCACAATTCTGCCACTGCCGCCATCATGCGATCGGGGCCACAGGTGAAAACATCAACCGGTGTTTTGAGCAAATCACGCAGCAGATCCGGCACGCGGCCCTTTTCACCACAGGAACCGTCTTCAGTGATCATGCGCAAGTCACTGACGCATGCTAGGTCCTCGCGCAGCGGCAAGTCCCGTTCGCTGCGACCACCATAGAGCACAATCGATCGCTGACCTTTGGCGTGCAGCTCTCGCGCCAAGAACAACAGCGGCGCAACGCCGACCCCGCCGGCGACCAGCACTGGAGTGCGTTCTGGTCTTGGTGCGCGCCAACGATTGCCCAAAGGCCCCAGCAATGTGAACAGCTCGCCGGGCTCAGCGTGCGCCATGCGCGAGGTGCCGTCGCCCACCACTTTGATCAAAATGCTCGGGCGACTGCCGGCAGTCAGGTAGCTCATCGGGCGGGGTAACAAAGGGGAGTCGCCCCACTCCGCGCCGCGCACCATGGCAAACTGTCCGGCTTCGGCCATCACCGGCTGCTGCGCATCGAACGTGAGGACATGATACAGCGAACCGAAACTTTCGCGTCGGAGCAGCGGAACGGTGTGGTGCTCCCGTTGCGTTCTGGCTACGGGAAGTGGGGCGGCCTTTGAAGGATCGAAATTCATACTCATAACGATCGCGTCCTCGCGGGGGGCGGCGTAGTAATCGTGGCGCACTGATAGCGCGTTGAAGCCAAGGGCGCGATAGAGCTTCTGTGCAGCGGCATTGGAACGCCGAACCTCCAGGAAAATGGCGCGAGAACCGCGATTTTGACCGGCCTCGACCAGCGCGTTGACCAGCGCACGCCCGATCCCCAGGCGTCGGCGCTCCGGCCGCACTGCCATA
>DATJEQ010000080.1:0-8017 GCA_035496495.1 Polyangiaceae bacterium | reverse complement strand
CAGTCGAGGGGCGCGTGACAGATACTCTACGCGACGGCCTGGGGCGACCCATTGGTGGCATGTTCTTCATTGTGTTGTTTGCGGCCCTCGCTCACAAGGTTCGCGCGTTTCAGGTCGTGCAACACAAGGACCGTTCAGTTGATTTGAAACTGGTTCCTGGAGCCGAGTTCGACGATTCCCTCCTGGAGGGGGTGAAACGCGCCTGCTCAAAGGCAATTCCTGGAGTCGCCCTGCGAACACAAGTGGTTGCAGAAATCCCGCTCGGGCCCGGTGGCAAGACGCGCGTCGTTGTCGTGGAGAATTAACACTCTCGTGACCAGTGCACTCGGGCTGGCTCGCAGGAGTCTCTTCGTCATTGCCTTCGAAGTGGTGGCTCTGGCTTGGGCCCCGCGGGTTGACGCTGCTCCAAAGTTGCAGGGAATTGCTGAGGCTTCACTGGGTTACACGGACAACCCGCAGTCGGCGCCCGAGCCGCCAATTCCAGGTGGCGCCACCAAGTCGGCTGGCGCCTTCACTCTGCTCAGCCCCGGAATCGTGCTCGCTATCGCCTCTCACCGCAACGTGCAACGCTTGAGCTACACATACACCCACGAGCTGTTTTTTGGAAACAACCAGACCAGCACGACCGCCAATCAACTCGCTTACCGAGCGTTCTTTGATGTGTCTCCCCGGGTGGGCCTAGTGGTTGGTGCCAGCGCCACCGAATCCAACAGCTATTCTTCCTATATTTTGCGGCCTCCGGGCGCGGGTGCTGTGAACGCCGTGCCTGCGGGATCGGGGGCCTTCCTGTCCACTACGGCGGATGAACTCCTATCGTTGGATGTGGCAGTGTGGTGGCGCACCTACCAGGGTATCGCCTTGACCTTGCAAACGCCCTTGTTTGACACCGTCGCGCCACGGAGCGTCGTCCCAGAGGCCCGGATCGGGATCGAACGCAGCTGGAGAAGAGACGCTACCGGGTTGGAGGCACGGGCGAACTATAGCGTGATCATAGGAAGCCTTGCTGCTGACGGTGCAGCTCAATCCCCACAGCATCAAATCATTGGAACCGGCGTTGGTTGGTGGAGTCACGATTGGGCAAGATCGTGGACGACTCGACTCGAAGTGGGCGGGTTGCGTGTGCAACGAATAAATACTGGGTACGGATTTTGGGAACCCACTGCAACAGCCGTACTTGCCTACACAACCGAATTCGGTGGCGCGGACGCGACCTATGCTCACTCAGTAACGGTGAATGCGTTGCTCGGACAAACCCTGTTGATCGACGAGCTGAGGCTGCGCGGGCTATTGCCACTCACCAAAGGGGGTGAAGTGTTCTTTCTTGGATCCGCGGGATATCAAAAAGGTCGCCTGCTCGGACAAGATACTCGAGTGGTTGCGCACATTGACTCGCTGCTGCTTGATGCGGGACTTGGCTGGCAGGCCACGAAGTCTTTGGCGGTTAGTTTGCGCTACCAACACATGCGGCAACTATCCGATACTCGCGTTCCGCCTCTTCCGTTCAGCTTCATCCGCAATACGGTGATGATCGTTGGCACCTTGCGTTATCCGCCAGAGAGTGAGATGCCGCGGGCCTATCGAGCGCCGCGCCGTGTCGATCGCTCGGACGAAATCAACGACGTGATGGCACCATCCGCGAGTGGCAACGGGCAAGATCGCCCCAGTCCGTGAAGTAACGGTGGGCTAGGGAAGTGAGGCGATCTGGCTGAACCCAGTGGGTCCAGATCTTGCTTAGGGGCGGCTAGTGTTTGTTGTTCCTAGCTCCCTGCCGAGGAGGCAGGGGAGTGCAACAGTAACTTTTTACAATGGAGGAACCGTGAAGAAAATAGCGTATCTGATTGTATTTCTAGCACTAGCCGCTTGCTCATCCGAAAAGAAAATGACCGAGCCAATGTCCCAGACCGTGGGCGTAAGGGGTGGCACGGTTGCCATCGCCGACGGTCCGACCATCACTATTCCAGCCGGAGCATTGGCGGACGACACGGTAATCACCATCACGCCCACGACCGCACTCGAAGGAGCGCTGAGCGATGCGTACAACTTCGAACCGGAGGGGCTCACCTTTACCCGCCCGGTAACCATCACCTTGCCGTTCGATCCGACCAAACTGGCTGAAGGAGCGGTTCCGGGGGTTGCAACCTCGTCGGTGAGCGCGCCCGATTATGTTTGGGCCGAAAGCACGCTGACCGATGAAACTCATATTTCTGCGCAGACGATGCATTTCTCCCTTTACCTGGCGATGTCTAATTCGCCGACCCCCTTGGTTTCGGATCTCAACTTCCCAGCAAAAATGATCGTCGATACCAGTGGAGCCTATTGGGTTGACCAAGGGAGTTCGACGCAGACGCAAGCAAGTGGACAGGGCCGCGTGATGAAGCTGGCCACGGGGGCGACTGCGCCGGTGGCGCTCGCGATTGGTCAACTCGATCCGAAAGCGCTGTCGCACACTGGAACCACCATCGCATTTGCCTCGGGCGGACACTCGGCAGCGACGGCCGGCGGCGCGACCATGGCCTCCATCAACTCTGTTATCGACACCGGCGGAACGCCCACTTCTTCTCTTGCGAGTGCGAACGTTGCCTTTCCGATCGCCATCGCGACCGACAGCAATGGATCGGTCTACTGGGCCGATTCGGATCTGAAGACGATCTCGTCAGCGTCCAGCACAGGCGCAAAACGAACGACGCTCGCGTCCAATCAGAATGGCGTGAAATTCATTGCCGTCAGCGGCGGATATGTCTACTGGGCGGCGAGCACCGATGGCGCCATTCGTCGCGTTGCCACCACAGGCGGTACGCCGCAAACGCTGGCCTCGAGCCAGAGCTTGCCGATGGGCATTGCAGTGACCAGCACCTCGATCTACTGGTGCAACCAGACTGGGGGAACCGTGGTCAAGGCGAGCCTCGACGGCTCGAGCCCGGTCACCATCGCTTCAGGCCAAACGAAGCCGTACGCGATCGCAGCCGATGCAACCAACGCCTACTTCACTACGCTCGACGGTGGAAACATAGTCAAATACGATGGCACCACCACCTCCGTGATGGCCACCGCGCAGGCAACTCCGCTTAGCATCGGCGCGGACGCAACGTACATCTACTGGACCTCCAACGGCGCGATCGCCAATACGGGTACCCTGGTGCGCACCTTGATAAACCCAGTCATGGCGATGATCAGAACTTTGTAGCCCTGTCGCTTCAGAACAACCTCGCAGACAATAAGACTCGCCGCTCATGCTCGGACGAAATCAACGACGTGAGCGCACCGTCTGCCAATGGCAACGAGCAAGATCGGCCCAACCCTTGAAGTGGCAGCGGATCCGGAGGGGAGGCGATGCAGCTGAACCCGGTGGGTCCAGATCTTGCTTAGTGGATACTGATGAACGAACGCATCGCAGTGGTTGGTCTCGGGTATGTCGGGTTGCCTGTGGCCCTGGCTTTTGCCAGGAAATTTCCGCACACAATTGGTTTTGACACCAGCGCCACACGGGTGGCGAGTTTGCTGAGCAGAGTGGATGCCACGGGTGAGGTAACCCAGGAAGCACTGTCCACGACCTCGCTGCAGATCACCTCAGATCCTGCGCAGCTCAAGGGCGCGAGTTTCTTCGTGGTTGCTGTGCCCACTCCGATTGACGACTCTCACCGACCCGATCTCGAGCCAGTGGTGCGGGCGAGCAAGACGGTGGGAGCCGCATTGTCAGCGGGCTGTGTGGTAGTCTACGAATCAACTGTTTACCCCGGCGTCACCGAAGACGTGTGCGGGCCCGTTCTGGAGAAAACAAGCGGGCTGACTCGCGGTGTGGATTTTAAGTTGGGTTACTCCCCCGAACGTATCAATCCCGGCGATCGCGAGCACTCGTTTGAAAACATCGTCAAGGTTGTTGCAGGCGAAGATGAGGAAGCTCTGAATCGCGTAGCGCGGGTCTATGAGGCTGTAGTGGAAGCCGGCGTCCACCGTGCGGAATCGATCCGGGTCGCGGAGGCCGCGAAGTCGATCGAAAACGTGCAGCGAGATCTGAATATCGCGCTAATGAATGAGTTGTGTTTGATCTGTGATCGTATCGGATTGCGCACCAAAGACGTTCTGCGTGCGGCCGGAACCAAATGGAATTTCTTGCCGTTCGAGCCAGGTTTGGTGGGCGGACACTGTATTGGAGTCGATCCTTACTACCTGACGGCGCTGGCCGAAAAGGTGGGATACCACCCACAGGTGATCTTGGCAGGGCGCCGCATCAATGAGGGAATGGGAGCGTTCGTGGCGCAGCGAGTCGTCAAGCTCTTGAGCCGTGCCAAACGATCCACGACCAGCGCGCGGGTCGGCATCTTGGGTTTGACGTTCAAGCAAGACGTGCCCGACCTGAGGAACACCAAGGTCATGGATATCGTTCGCGAACTGCGCGAATTCGGAATTGACCCACTGCTGCACGATCCACTCGTCTCGGTGGAAGCAGCGGTCCGCGAGTGTGGAGTACGCATGCAGCCGTGGGAGGAATTCACTGAACTCGACGCTTTAGTGCTGGCTGTTCCGCATCGGCAATTCTTGGACCGAACCCCACAGAATTTGTTGGCGAGTTTGCGCCACAGTGGCGCATTTCTGGACCTCAAATCGGCGGTGAACGCGCGCGATGCGCGCCCCGACCTTCAGTACTGGAGCATGTAACATGGGTCATTATCATGAGGAGTGTTTGCGACTTCGTGCTGAACCACGCCGCTTTCTGGTTACCGGAGTCGCTGGCTTCATCGGTTCTCATTTGTTGGAGACGCTGTTGAGACTGGAGCAGAACGTGGTGGGGCTCGACAATTTCGCCACCGGCAGCCGGGAGAATCTCTCCGAGGTACTGGACAAAGTGGGCCCAAAGGCTGCGTCGCGATTCCGTTTCGTCAAAGGGGACATCCGAGAGCCGTCGGTGTGCCGGGATGCCATGACAGGGGTTCAAGTGATTCTTCATCAGGCAGCTCTAGCCTCAGTGCCGCGCTCTATTGAAGAGCCCATGACCTTTCACTCCGTGAACGTCGACGGATTCCTGAATCTGCTGTTAGGGGCGCGAAGCGCTGGCATCCAACGCATTGTTTACGCGTCATCCAGCGCCGTGTACGGAGACGATCTGTCTTCAGAGAAAACAGAAGACCGCATCGGTCGACCGCTTTCTCCTTATGCTGCGACGAAACTCATCGACGAGATCTATGCTGGCACCTTCCGACGAAGTCACGGGATCTCTAGTGTTGGGTTAAGGTATTTCAATGTGTTTGGGCCACGCCAGGATCCGACCGGTCCTTACGCAGCGGTGATCCCGCGCTGGATCGAGCAGCTACTTTGTAACGAGCAGTGTGTCGCATTCGGAGATGGCACAGCCAGTCGCGATTTTTGCTCGGTGGACGACGTGGTTCAGGCTAACTTGCTGGCCTCACGGGCTCCGGAACACGACGACAGCGTGTTCAACGTGGGCTCCGGAACACGCACCACGTTGCTTGAACTCTTTGAGCTGATTCGAGATGGGGTAGCTCCGCATCAACTGAGCGCTGGGAACGCCGCGCTTCGATTCGACCCGCCACGCGCCGGAGATATTCAACACTCGCTGGCATCCATCGCCCACGCAAGAGAAGGGCTCGGCTACGAGCCTTCCGCAGATCTAGCGCTGGAAATTAGTGAAACCATCGCCTGGCACGCATCGCGCATGCTGCGTTCGAGTCGAGCAGCTCCGCAAGGCATAGCCCCGACACTGCGATCTGAGCACGTCACATGAAACACTCCATCGTTCAAGAAGAGGGCGCAACCGTGCTGCATGTTGCGGGTGAACTAGATGCCATCTCCAGCCCCGAGCTCAGGCCAGTGTTGGATAGAATTGTCGATGAGGGGAAGCGGTCCGTCGCGGTGAATCTGTCGGAGTTGCGTCTGATCGACAGTTCCGGGGTGGGCGCGCTCGTTTCTCTCTACAAGCGAATCCGCGCCAATGGCGGTGAAGTGCGATTTGTTGGCTTGATTGGCCAGCCACTGGTCATCTTCAAGTTGCTACGACTCGATCAGGCGTTTCAACTCTCCTGAGTTGTTTCAATTCGATGGGCAATCGCATCGTTTTGAGTTGGTGTCTGTGCGGGATTGTTCTCTAACCTATTGTAACCATAGGATAAAATGAAACGGCGCAGAGCTTGCTTCACCACTGGGTGAATGATCAAACTTCGTCCTGCCAACCAGCGCCGCCACGATCAACGCAGCCGCGGGGAGTGCTGGCACACGTTTTATCCGACAGGTGAAACGGACCCGCTGGGTGACGGGTTTGGCGCTCTCGGGTTCTTCAGCGAGTGCCGACTCCCGCCGGGCGCAGTCATCCCACGCCACGTGTCTCCTGCGAATTTGGAGGTGGTTACCTACGTTTGTGGCGGGGCCATTGCTTACGAGGACTCGATGGGTCGTTCGGGCGTCGTCCAGGCGGGTGAGTTTCAGCGTATGACTGTCGGGCTCGGCATTCATTACAGCGAAGCGAATGCGTCGCGGACCGACTGGGCGCACATCTTCCAGATCTCGCTGCGCGGGTCAGAGGTTGGAGTCGAGTCCGGGCGTGAGCAAAAGCGCTTCAGCGCGGCCGAACGTCGGGGTGAGCTGCGTGTCATCGCATCGCCGGATGCTAGGAGAAAATCGCTACGCATCCACCCGGACGCCGTGATTTACTCAGCCCTTCTCGACAACGGGCAGCACGTGGTCCATGAGATCGTGTCGGGGCGGGCCGCTTGGATCCATATCGTGCAGGGGGAGGTGACCCTGGGCGACCTGGTGCTGACCACGGGTGACAGCGCTGGCGTCATGACCCGGCGCTCGCTCTCGGTTACGGCAAGCGCAGTGAGCGAGATCCTGGTGGTCGATCTGGTCGAGCCGCCAATGACGCCCTCAAGCTTGCGGTCGCCGGCTAACACTGGCGACTGAGCTAGGAGACAACCACATCGGGCGGTCGAACGCCGTGCCCCTGCCTTTCGCGAATTATCGCCCGCACTTGTTCAACGTTGAATGGTTTCTCGAGGATCGGGTTTGGAAGGGCAAGGGGGGCCTCGTTCGCTTGGCGCGTGAAACCTCCACTCATCAAAACCACGCGGGTGGCCTGCTCCGGGTTGGTGACAGCGAGGCATGCGTAGAAATCGAGCCCCGTCATCTCGGGCATCCGCATGTCGCACAGGATCACGTCGAAACGTTTGCCGGCGGCGATCCAGGCAAGGGCTTGGCGCGCCTCGGTCGTTATGTCCACATCGTGGAAAGGGGCGAGCGACTCCTGCAGGACCTCAGCGAAGTCCTGTTCGTCATCGATGACGAGCAGGCGTCCCTTCGATTCTGCCAGCGGCGTTGGGACAACAGTCAGCGTTTCGTGGTGGCTTGCGGGTAAGGTGACTCGGAAGACGGTTCCGGTGCCCGGTCCGCTCTCGACTGTGATTTGTCCACCGAAGGACGTCACGATGCCATGGCACAGCGACAGGCCCAGACCCGTGCCCATCCCGACTGGCTTCGTAGTAAAGAAGGGTTCGAAGATGAGCTGCAGGTTTTCCGCCGTGATGCCGGAGCCCGTGTCACTGATTTCGATGACCGCTTGTCCGGCGGGGTTGGTGTAACCCGAGACGCGAATTTCGTTGCGGGCCGCGTTGCCAGCGGGAATTGCTTGTACGGCATTCACGAGTAGGTTGACGAAAACCTGACCGAGGCGCGCCTCGTTGGCGCGGACGAGCGGCAGGCCTTCGTAGTCTCGTACCAGGCGAGCGCACAGGGAGATCTGACTTGCAACCATGGCGATTGAGTTGGTGAGTGCGCGCGATAGATCGACGTCGCCGACCGTTTCATCGTTGGCGCGAGAGAAAGCCTTGAGATCGCGCACGATCACCCGGACGCGTGCAGCGCCCTGGCAGGCGCGCTCCAGCTGATGGTGCAACCACTGCACTTGTTCGATCGTTGACCAGCCCGTGTTGTTGGTCAGATCCGGCAGCCGGCTGAGCATCAGCTCAAGGCTGGCGGTGACGTAGGCTAGGGGATTGTTGATCTCGTG
>DATJEQ010000079.1:0-5142 GCA_035496495.1 Polyangiaceae bacterium | reverse complement strand
TTGCTCCGTTCGTCGCCGGTATTGGGCGCATGTCGTACCGCCGCTTCGCGCTGTTCAATGTGGTGGGCGGCGTCGCGTGGGTGGGAGCCTTCATCTCCGCGGGGTGGAAGTTTGGCGATGAGCCCTGGGTCAAGCAGCGCTTCCATCTGGTGCTGTTGGCCATCATCGTGATCAGCCTAGTGCCGCCCCTCATCGAGGTGTTGCGCGCGCGCCGGGGCAGCAAAGCCTGAGCGGGGCCATTTTTCCCCGTGGCGCGAAAGCTCGCCTGATAGTGCAGCAAAATCACGAAATTTCGGGCCGCCGGTGACCCACATTAAATCCTCCTGAAGTAAGATGACCCTATGAAGACTATTTCCTTCCAGACCCTCGCACCCCTGGCGCTGATCGCTAGTGCGTTGAGCGCTTGCAGCTCCAGCTCCACCCCCAACAATGCGGCTGCAGGCGGTAGCAGCGGTTCGACTTCGCTCACCGCAGGCGGTACGGGCGGCCAGCTGGGTGTCAGCGGGGGCAGCGGGGGTACTCCCGTCGGAGCGACGGGCGGCGGGGGTTCGACTTCGCTCCCCGCGGGCGGTAGCGGAGGGACGGCCACCGGCGGAATGTCCACTGGTGGGACGGTGGGCAGCGGCGGTGTGCCCGCTGGCGGCGCCGGCGGCGCGCAGGGTGGTGCGGGCGGTGCCAGCGGTGGTGCCGGGGGCGCGGCAGGCGGTGCGGGGGGCAGCGCTGGAGCGGTCGGGTTCACCAAGCAGTGGACTTGCCCAGCCGGTGCGTTGCCGCAACGCATGGCGATGGAAGAGATGAACGTGTGCGACACCTTCAACTTCCGCTTCAACTACAAGGAAGGCCCAACCTGGATCAAAAGCGAGAACGCGTTCTTCTTCTCGAACTTCAATCAGGGCGACGGCACCACCGGCGACATCATCAAATACACCTTCATGGGCGACTGCGAGTTGTGGCTGATGGATGCGAAGACCAACGGGCTTGCCGCCCACGCGGACGGGCAATTGATCGGCGCTGCGCACGGCACGCGCACCATCAGCGAATTCAACCTGCAGACGAAACAAGTCACGGTGCTGGCCAGCATGTACATGGGTCAGCATTTCGATTCGCCGAATGACTTGGTGGCGCACAGCAACGGCACGATTTATTTCACCAACCCCACTTACGAGAACACCGGGCGCGAGCCGGGGTTCGGGCAGGCGGTGTTCCGCATCGATCCCATGGGAACGGTGGATTTGATTCAGATGGTGGGGGGCCAGCCGAATGGCATTGCGCTCTCACCGGATGAAAAGAAGCTCTATGTCGTCGGCGCCAGCAACTGGGACCTCGACGACAACGGAGTGCCCACCACCATGGCCGGTGGCGGACCGGGTGGTGACGGCATCAATATGGATTGCCGAGGCGACGTGGGCGCCACAGGGACGAATTCGGCCTTCGGTGGGCCGGACGGTACCTGGTTGTTCTCCGTGAGCCCCGCGAAGATCACGCATTACAATATCCCTGGGCTGCCTTAAGGTCCGCACTGCGCTAGCGTGTCGCGATGCTGACGCGACGGTTTGGGCGCACGGGGCTCGATATGCCCGTGCTCAGCTGTGGGGGCATGCGTTACCAATTCAAGTGGCAGGATCAGCCGCTCAATTCCATTCCTGCTGACAGCCAGAAAAATCTGGAAGAGACAGTACAGCGCGCGTTCGATCTGGGCATCGTGCACATTGAAACGGCGCGCGGATATGGCTCCAGCGAACGACAATTGGGATTGATCTTGCCGCAGCTGCCGCGCGACCGGCTGATCGTGCAAACGAAGATTTCTCCGGGGCCGGATCCCGCTGTGTTCCTCAAGAACTTCGAAGAATCGCTGGCCCGCATGCGCTTGAGTCACGTCGATTTGCTGGCGCTACACGGGGTGAACAACGCCGAAGTGATGGACTGGGCGCTTCGCCCGGGTGGCTGCTTCGAAGCGGCGCAGTCGTTGCGACGCGCAGGTAAAGTGCGATTCATTGGTTTTTCAACGCACGCGCCCCTCGCGGTGATCTTACGCGGGATCCAATACGGTGAACCGGAAACCGGCAAAGGCTTCGATTACATCAATTTGCACTGGTATTATATTTTCCAACGCAACTGGCCGGCGATTGTGGAAGCCACCGCGCGAGACATGGGCGTGTTCATCATTAGCCCAAGCGACAAAGGCGGCAAATTGTACGACCCGCCCCAGAAGCTCGTCGATCTGTGTGCGCCGCATTCGCCCATGGTGTTCAACGATCTGTTCTGCCTTGCGCGCCCCGAGGTGCACACGCTCAGCATTGGTGCGTCGCGACCAACGGATTTCGACGAACACCTCAAAGCGCTACCGCTTTTGGATCAGGCCGCAGACCTATTGCGCCCCATTGAAGCGCGGCTGAAAGAGGCCATGCGAAAGGCCGTGGGCTACGACGATCCGGAAGCCATCACTCAGGGGTTGCCAGAATGGGACAGCGCGCCCGGTGGCCTCAACCTGCCGGTGATGCTGTGGCTGCTCAACCTGGCTCGTGGCTGGGGCATGATCGAATACGGCAAGAAGCGCTTCAACATGCTGGGCGGGGCGGATCACTGGTTTCCGGGCGCAAAAGCCAGTGTAGCTGCCCGCATCTCGGAGGAAGAGCTGCACAGGGCTGTTGCAAATTCGCCCTTTGCACAGCAGATTCCCCAACTGCTGAAAGAGGCGGTGGAGCTTCTATCAGGGGCGGAAGTCAAACGCCTCAGTCAGAGTTGAGCCGCAATAAGAGGGAAGAATGGGCGACTGGATTCATTTGGAGCGCATCAAGTTCCCTTGCAAGATTGGGACGTATTGGGCTGAGCACCAGCGTGAGCAGCCGCTGGAGCTCAGCGTGCATTTCGGTTTGGATTTGACGCACGCTGCGGTCGAAGACCTGAGCCATTCGATCGACTACGGGCAGGTGCTGCTGCAGGTGGAATTGATCGCAAGGCATGGCGGCTGGCGCTTGCTCGAAACGCTGGGCACCGTGCTGGTGCGCTGGTTCTTGCTGGAGCCCAGTCCGGGTGAAGCGCGTGCCGTCGCGGGCCGAGTGAAAGTGAGTTTGAGCAAACCCGAGGCGTGCGGCGGGCGCGCTGTTCCCACGGTAGAAATTGAGCGCTCTCGATCGGAGTTGAAAGTGAAGCACGTTGATTTGGGATCCGGCGTGCGACAGCTTATCGTGGGGGAGACACAGTGGGTCACGGTGTCGCGCGTTGAGTTGCCGGCAAACACCCAATTCCGACCGGCTCAGGGGGCGTGGGTGCTGCCCCTCACCGGCAACGACATCCGCGGCGCGACCAGTTTGGATGGGCAAGCGCGTTGGGTTGATGGCGACCTCGCAGCGCAAGCAGAGCCCGCGGCATGGCTGATGATGCAGGGGCCAGCGGCCCGGCAAGCGGCGCGCTGAGCCATAGGTCGGCTGTCATGAATCGATTGACGACGATCGAAATCTATAAGGAGGAGATGAAATTCTCCGCCGGACACTTTACCGTGTTCTCCGCCGTGGAGCGCGAACGTCTGCACGGCCACAACTTCACCGTGCAGGTGTCCATCACTGGCCGCGTGAAGCCGGATGGCTTGGTGTTCGATTACGGCATTTACAAGCGCAAAGTGATTCAGCTGTGCCGCGCGCACAATGAGTACTTCTTGTTGCCCACCCGGTCGCCCCATTTGCGCATTGAAGAGCGCGCGGGGAACATTGTGGCGCACTTCAACGGCGAAGAGCTGCATTTCCTCAAGCAAGATGTAATGCTGTTGCCGCTCGCGAACATTACGGTGGAAGAGCTGTCGCAGTATTTTTTGGAGCAACTGCTGCAATTCTGCACGGAGCGGGGCGAAAGCGAGATCCACGCCTTTGTGGTCAAGGTGTTCACCGGCCCGGGGCAGGGTGCCTCCGCCAACTGGCAGCGAGAAACGACCGGCTAACGCCCACTTGTGGCTGCCGTTGTGGGCCCCATTGCTGGCAGTCGATTGCTGGATTAAGAACCCAGCGCCGAACAGGCATTTACAACGAGGGTAGAACGTCAATGTTTGAAGTGTTGGAAGCCGCGCCTCCCGATCCCATTCTCGGTTTAACGGAGGCTTTCAAGAAAGACTCGAACCCAGGGAAGATCAACCTCGGTGCGGGCGTGTACAAAGACGCTCGTGGGCAGACCCCAACGCTCAGTAGTGTGCGCAAGGCCGAACAGCGCGTGCTTGAAGCCAACCCCGGTAAGGCCTACTTGCCCATTTCCGGTGCGCCCGAATTTGCGACCGCAACCCAGCGGTTGATGCTGGGCAGCGATCACAAAGTAGTGAAGGAAGCGCGCGCGCAAACGGCTCACACGCCGGGCGGAACGGGTGCGTTGCGTGTTGCGGCGGATTTCATCAAGCAGAACTATCCCAAGGCGCGCCTATGGCTCAGTGACCCCACATGGGAAAACCACGTCAAGGTCTTCAGTGCCGCGGGGCTCGAGGTGCTGAAATACCCATATTACGACGCGGCCAGCAAAGGTCTTGCGTTTGATGCGATGGCGGGCGCGCTCAGCCAAGTGCCGGCCACGGATGTGGTCTTGCTCCACGCCTGCTGCCACAACCCCAGCGGGGTCGATCCTTCGTTGGATCAGTGGAAGAAGATCGAAGCGATCCGAGCCAAGCAGGGCTTCTTGCCGTTCTTTGATTTCGCTTATCAGGGCTTCGGCGATGGGCTGGAAGAGGACGCGCAAGCAGTGCGCCATTTCGCCGATCATGCAAGCGAAATGCTGATCGCGAGCTCGTATTCAAAGAACTTCGGGCTGTACAATGAGCGCGTCGGTGCGTTGACATTGATCGGTGCTTCGGCAGAAGCGGCGGATCGCGCATTTGGACACGTGAAGCTTTCGGTGCGGGCCAATTACTCGAATCCGCCGTCGCACGGCGCCAGTGTGGTCACCACCATCTTGAACGACGCGACCTTGCGCGCCGAGTGGGAAGCGGAGCTGCGCCAGATGTGTGGGCGCATTCACCAGATGCGCGAGCTGTTTGTGAAACAGCTGGCGGCAGCAGGCATCAAACAAGATTTCAGCTTCATCACCAAGCAGAAGGGCATGTTCTCTTTCTCGGGCCTCAGCCGTGCTCAGGTGGATCAACTGCGCGAGCGCTTTGCGGTGTACGCG
>DATJEQ010000078.1:0-2362 GCA_035496495.1 Polyangiaceae bacterium | reverse complement strand
CACGCGCTGATTGCCGATGCGGTGCTGGGGGGCCTACCTACCGCCATTGCTGGGTTTCGCGCAGCGTTGAGCCGTGGGGTGTCGTTGCGATCCGCCGCACGTTGACGGCACATTGGGGGTCATCATGCTGCCGGTTCTCTCGCGCGAGCAGATGCAGCAACTCGATCGCGCCACGACGGAGCGTTGGAACGTTCCGAGCGCGGTGTTGATGGAAAATGCCGGACGGGGTGCGGCAGAAATCATTGCTGCCACACTGCCGCCGAAGGGGCGCGTGGTGGCCGTCACGGGCTGCGGCAACAATGGGGGTGACGGTTTCGTCGTGGCGCGCCATCTGCTGGTTTTGGGGCACGAGGTCGCCGTGCTGGCGTTGTGTGCACCCACGGCGCTCAAGGGAGACGCACGCCACAATTGTGAGGCGTTTGTGGCTTTGGGTGGGCAGATACTGGAGTGCACGGTTGTCGGAGCGATTGATGATCAGATCCGCACGGCGAGCGCTGGCGCACAGTGTGTGGTGGACGCTATTTTCGGCGTTGGGCTTTCTCGCGAGGTGGAAGGGGTGTTTGCTCAAGCCATTGTCGCAATCAACGCGTTGCGTGAAGTTGACGGCAACAGGCCGCAGATTGTCGCACTCGATATTCCCTCGGGGCTCGACGCGACTACGGGTCAGGTGTTGGGCGCGGCGGTGCGCGCCGATCAGACACTCAGCTTTGCACAGCACAAGTTGGGCATGTTCACCGCCAACGGGGTGGATCACTGTGGCCAGATCCGGACGATCGATATTGGGGTGCCGGCTGGGGCTCTTGAAGAGATGGAGTTCAGCGCCCGGCTCTTGCAGGATTCCGACATCCATCCACTGCTTAAGCCGCGCCCCCTTTCGGCGCACAAGAACAGCGCGGGGAGAGTCGTGGTGTTCGCGGGCTCCGCGGGGAAAATCGGTGCGGCATTATTGGTGGGAAGAGCGGCGCTGCGCGCGGGCGCGGGCGTCGTCACTTTGGCCGGCTTCGAGGAAGTCGTCGTTCAACTCGATCGCCGCGTTGAAGAATTGATGACGGCGCGGATTGATCGCGCGCATGTGAGGCAATCGGTGGAGTCCATTTGCACCGCAGCCGATGCCGTGGTGGTGGGTCCGGGGGTGGGCTTAGACGACGCGGCGCAAGAGCTAGTGCGCGCGATCCTGGCTGGGTTCAAAGGGTCAATCGTTGTCGACGCCGATGCCTTGACGCAATTTGCCGGCAAAGTGGCTGAATTCTCGCTCGCACCCGGATCACTCATCCTGACGCCGCATCCCGGAGAAATGGGCAGGCTGCTGGGAATGACGGGTGCTCAAGTGGAGAATGATCGCTTCAGCGCGGTGTCCGTCACGGCGCAACGGGGAAATTGCACCGTGCTGCTCAAGGGGCCGTGCACGCTCATCGCATCACCGGGGCAACGCACGCTGATCCACAGCACTCAGGCGCCGTCGCTCGCCACTGCTGGGTCAGGCGATGTGCTTGCGGGGATCATCGGCGCGCTGTGCTTGACGCTGTCGCCCTGGCAAGCGGCGTTCGTCGGCGCGCATGTGCACGCCCGCGCCGCACAGTTGTGGCAGGCCGAGAACCAAGCAGCCGACCGCGGGCTGCTGGCTCATGAGATCGCCGACCACGTCCCAGCCGTCATTGCCGAGCTGACACGTCGAAGCGCATCGTTGCCAGTTTGACAGCGCGCCGGGCGACGGTCGATCGGGAGGATCGCTGGAAATCGGCGAAAATGGGCTGGATCGGCCGCTGCAGGAAGTTGGCACGGTCCTTGGATTAGCGCCTTTTCGGAGGTTCCCATGGCAGTTGCAATCTCGTTACACACCGGAGCGATTCTCAGTCAGCGTGCTCTCAGTCAGCGTGCAGGGGTATTTCGTGAGGGCATCGTTGCGCACCTTCCTGGGCTGCGTGCTCACGCGCGCCGCTTGTGCGACGACCGCGAGCGCGCCGAGGATTTGGTACAAGGCACCGTAGAACGCGCGCTGCGCTTCGAATCCAGCTTCCGAGAAGGATCCAATCAACGCGCCTGGCTGCACCAAGTGCTGGTGAGCATTTTCTTAGGTGATTGCAGGAAAGTGCAACGCAACGTGAGAGCCCTGGCACGCTTCAGCGCCGACCCCTGCAGTTGGGTTCACGATCGCCACGAACCGCAACCCTGGGCTCGCTCCGCAAGGATCCAAGCCGCCCTGAACGAAATCCCCGAATCCTACGCTGAGATCGTGCGCTCGATCGACGTGCTTGGTCAAGGCTACCGAGAAGCCTCCCAAGAAGCCGGAATCCCCATCGGCACGGTCATGAGCCGCCTCTTCCGCGGTCGCAAAATGCTCCGATTGGCTCTCAGCGATGCA
>DATJEQ010000077.1:0-2770 GCA_035496495.1 Polyangiaceae bacterium | reverse complement strand
CTGTCCCGGCACCCGACGCGTCCCAATCCTTGGGGGCGATGAGCGTGGGGTACCCGCACGATGGCTACCTGATCAACGGGGTGCAAATGCCCAAGGATCCGCGTTGGGTAGTGAGCGCGCCGCAGCACGCTTGGGGCACTGAAGAAACCGTCACGGGCATCAGCCATTGCATTGAGCGCGTGCGCGAGCAGTTCCCCGCGACGCCTCCCGTGTTCTTGGGGTCCATCAGTCCAAAGAACGGCGGCTTTGCACCGCCACACAAGAGTCATCAAAGTGGTCGAGATGCCGACGTGTACTTTTTTCGCCAACCGGGCGCCAAGTGGTTCAAAGCGGCGACCGAAGCAGATCTGGACAAGCCGCGCACCTGGGCAATGCTCAAGTGCTTTATCAGTGAAACAGATGTGAATTTCGTGCTCATCGATCAGCATCCCAAGGCATGGCTTGAAGAGTACGCCCTTTCAATCGGCGAAGATCCGGCCTGGATCAACGAGATCTTCCATGGCGTGGGGCGCTACCCGAATCCTGTCGTGCAACACGTGCCGGGGCACGTGGCGCACATGCACGTGCGGTTCGTGAGCCCCATCGCCCGCGAGCGCGGTATTTTCGCCTACCAAACGCTGGTCGATCAAGGGCACATCGTTTTGCGCACCAAAGAACTGCAGCACGATGTGGTCAAGGGTGACAGCCTGCAAAAGCTCGCTGAGCTGTACAACACGTCGGTCGACCAACTGATGAAACTCAACCAGCTTGAATCCGATGTGATCAAGGTGGGGCAGAAACTCAAGATCGAACAGCGTATTGACTTGCACGCCGCGCGTGATCCCATAGTGATTCCCCCGCGCCACCCGCCACCCGCCGCACCGAATGCCGCGCTGGTGAATGACGGCGAGCCGCCCTCAGCGCAGAACCCGCAACAAGCGGCGCCCGGCACCGCTGGTGTGCTGAGGCAAGATCACGTCGCGAGCGCGCGCCAGGGCGATTGACGGCGCGATTAGGGCACGATTGGGGACACGCTTCAGGGCGCTGCTGCGGGTACCGCATTCGAGGCGCATAGGAAGAACAATAACTGGTCCACCTGGCAGCCGCTTGCTGTGGGATTGCCATTGGCGTCGCAGGTGACCGCTTTGCCATCGGCACAGCGCAAATAGCCATCCCACAGACTCTTGCAATTGGGCAGCGCCACTCCCGCGAGCGAACAAGCGGTGCTGCAATCGTCCACCGTCGCGGGCCCGGCAGTGCAGTTTGCCGCCACCGCAGCGGTGCAATAGTTGCCACAAGTCTGTGAGAGCGCTGGGTCAGACTGTGCGCTGGTTTGGATGCAGGCAAGTGCGTCGGCTTGCTGGGTGGCGCATCCGCTCAATTCCGCTTGCCCGCTGGCGTTGCAGGTTGCCGTTGCATTGCCCACGCAATCGAACAGGGCATTGTAGGCGTCCGTACAATCCGGCAAATTGATCGCCAGGTCGCAGCCGATCATGCAGTTGTTCAGTGATTGCTGATTGGGGCAAGCGGCGGCATCCAAGGTGTTGCACAATGTTTCACATCCGGCGCTTAGCCCCCCGTCTGGGGTCATCACGGGCTGCGGAGTGCCACCGCCATCCACCGGGTTAGGGATGCCCGGCTGGGAACCGGGGGTGCCGCCCGATGGCCCCGCGTCGCCCGGATTCACGCCGCCTGAGCTGTGCCCCCCGGTGCCGCCAGTTGCGGTGTGTCCGGTGCTGGTGTGGCTTCCCCCGGCAGCGGTTCCAGTGGAGTCGCTGCTGCTGGAACAAGCCGCGGTCACTGCGGCTGCTACGAGAACGAACAGGCCAAGGTTGAGCCGATGCATAAAGTAACCTCCCGAAAGGGCAAGCACCACTGAGCGAGCGGCAAAGTCTAGCACACAGGGAGTGAATGGTGTAGGTCAGGGGCCCATGAGTGGCCATTCCAAATGGGCGACAATCAAGCGCCAGAAGGGCGCCAACGACGCGGCTCGTGGCAAGCTCTTCACCAAGCTGATCCGCGAGATCACGATTGCGGCGCGCGGCGGAGGCGATCCCAAGGGTAATGCGCGGCTGCGCAAGGCAATTGCGGACGCCAAGGCCGCTCAGCTTCCCGGTGATACGTTGAATCGCGCCATCAAGCGCGGCACGGGCGAGCTGGAAGGCGCTCAATTGGAAGAGGTGTTGTACGAAGGCACCGGTCCTGGCGGATCGTTGTTTTTGGTCGAGGGCACCACTGACAATCGCAATCGCTCCGCAGCTGAGCTGCGCAGCATCTTCGACAAGCACTCCGGCGCGCTTGGCGGCAGCGGCTCTGCCGCTTGGGCATTCGACCACCTGGGCATGATCACACTGAGCCGCGCAGACGTGAGCGAAGAACAGCTGATGGACGCTGCGGTTTCTGCGGGTGCCGACGATTATCGCGACGAAGGCGACAACTGGGCCGTGTACACACCCACGACGCAGCTGGGCGTAGTAACCGCCGCGCTAGAGCAAGCCGGGATCAAGATCGACAGCAGCAAGCTCACCTTCATCCCCAAGAACAAAAAAGAGATCTCCGGTCGCGACGCAGAAGTCGCGCTCAACCTCGTCGACGCCCTCGACGAACACGACGACGTAGCCAACGTCTACTCAGACTTCGACATCCCCGACTCCGAACTGCAACGCATCTCGGGCGGCAGCTAACCGGCACTGCGTGAAGGACGGCGTTCACGGCATTCGTGCCGTGGGCATGACCTCCGCCACTTAGGTGTCGTATCGCTCAGAGGTCCTCCGCGTCTGGTACCGCGCGA
>DATJEQ010000076.1:0-9575 GCA_035496495.1 Polyangiaceae bacterium | reverse complement strand
CTCTCGTCTTTACCGACGGGCGGCACGGGTGGCTCGTCTTCCAACTTGAAGCGCGTGAGCAGCTCTTCTTGGCTGATCAATTCCAACGGCTGCTCCAGCTGCGCCCCGGAAAACAACAGAAAAAGCAGCAGCATGCCGCCGCCGATGCTGGCCAGCGAGAAGAGGAAACCAAAGAACAGCAACCAGTCGATCTTCGCTTTGCCGCGCAGCGGCTCGGCCGGTGTGGCGAACTGGAAGAACAGCGAGAAGTTGCCGTATTGCAGCAGACCAAAATCGCCAGGAATGATCGGCACTGCCCCACCGTTGTGCGCCAAATGCACAGCATCTTCTCGACGGCCGCGCAGGTACACCACGCCACCCTTCACGCCTTGCAGATCCATTTCCCAGCCGCTGCCCGCAGCGCGAATGGGGAAATCCGGCGCCAAGCTGTCATCGGGTTTGACGATCAGCGCTTGTTGATCGTCACCCAACATCAATGACTCGCCCGCGCGCAGTGCACGTGTCGCCACCACGGTAGTGCCCCACACGGCGGCGGTATTGAGCAGGCTGAGTTGGGGCGCGGGATTCGCCATGATCGAAGACTAAGAATCAACCTGCTGATTCAGCGAACCGCCGGGTTACGGCGCGTGTCGGCAAGCTCGCGCAAGAAAGAGCGGTGCCCCAGGCCAGATGGATCGAACTGAGCGCGCACGCGGCGCAGGAAGTAGAGGATCTGCGGAGACTTGAGCCGCCCTTCGAGTTCCTGCGCGCCGAAGGTGTAGGTCTTCACGCCTTCCTTGTTTTCCTCCACTTTGACATCGCCCTTCACGCTGCCCGCTTTGTGTGATGCTTCCAATGTGACTTCACCCGCGCCGGGCGTGGAGACGGCGGCGGGCGCAGCGGGAGCAGGGGCCGCAGCTGGCTCCGGCGCGGCCGCCACCGGGGAGGCATGAGGCACTGCGACGTGGCCCTTATTGCGGTGCGCCGGCTTCTGCGCCCAGGCGTTAGCTGTCAGCAAGACAAGCACCACAACGGGGGCCAAAGCCAAAAAGAGCAGGCGGATCGGGCTCATGCGGGGCGGGCCTGTAGCAAGCATCATACCGTCAATTTTTGGCTTCCGTCAGCTGACAC
Organism: Polyangiaceae bacterium; assembly: GCA_035496495.1. Taxonomy (GTDB): domain Bacteria; phylum Myxococcota_A; class Polyangia; order Polyangiales; family Polyangiaceae; genus SZUA-265. The sequence goes on along the minus strand of DATJEQ010000076.1, from coordinate 8,465 downwards.
CGGGCAGCCTTTTGGGGGGCTCGAGCCCCAGCCAGGAGCGAGCTGAACGCCTGCCCAGACAGCTGGGATCGCGATCTCCCGCGCCGACTTGCGCAGAGCGCCCAAGACCACTAGTGTCCACCGCCCTTTCCACAGAGCTGGCTTTTCAAGGTATCTCCCATGACAACCGCAGTAATTCGATCCGGCGGACAGCAACACCGCGTGACTGAAGGCGACGTCATCCGCGTCGCAACGCTCGAAGGCAATCCCGGCGATCCGGTCTCGTTCAACGAAGTGCTCGCGATCTTGGGTGACGCGCCGAAAGTGGGAACGCCCACTGTGGCCAAGGCCAGCGTGGCCGGGCAGATTGTCAATCACGGCTTGGACGAGAAATTGGTGGTGTTCAAGTTCCGCCGCCGCAAGCGCTACCGCCGCAAGAACGGTCACCGTCAAACTTTTACCGCGGTCAAAATCACCGCGATCAACGCCTAATTGCTAGGCACGCCTAAGGCACACGAACATGGCACATAAAAAAGGCGCAGGGTCAACACGCAACGGTCGCGAATCCAACGCGCAATTTCGCGGCGTGAAGGTTTACGGCGGGCAACAAGTGAACGCAGGCGGCATCTTGGTGCGTCAAGTGGGGCAAACAATCGCTCCGGGTCGCAATGTCGGCTTAGGTTCCGATTTCACGCTGTACGCGCAGATCGATGGCGTCGTGAAGTACGAGTGGGTCAACCGCGGCAAGAAGAAGGTCTCGGTTTACCCAGACGCTGCTGCGAATTGATTCGCGCTGAGGCAGGCCAGTGACGCCAGCACCTGAGCCCAGTCGCCGACCTGGCTACTGGTTCGCTACCCTATTTGCGATGTGGCTGGTGGGTGTGAACGCAGCCCAAGAAGGCTACGGCGCAATTGAATTGTTGCGCGATCCGTTGACCGGCAACTTTGGCGGCAGCGAAGAGGCGCGTAGCGCGCTGGTCAACGCCCTGGGCCAGCACGCGCAGGTTCAATTGCCGCTGTCCATCGCGCAGTTGCTTTTGGGCAGTTTGCTCTTATTGGTGGCCACCCATTTGCTCTTCGGGGGGCGCCCTTCGCGTTGGTTTGCCGTCCAAGTGCTGGTAGCCAACGCGGTGTTCTTGGTTACGGGTTACGCTTTGCGTGAGTCGTTCCGCGCGACCTACATTTCCGCGCTGCTTGTCAACAGTGAACACAAAGCCGCACTGTCGAACGAATTTTGGTGGCGCACGCGCTTTGTGCTGGCTTTCGATTTGACCGCCGTGCTGTTCAGTATTTTCGCCCTGACTCGCCCGGCAACGCGGCAATTCCTTGATTTTCGCCCTGAACCCAACAACGAGTGAGCTGTGGCGAGCATCCGTGTCCTCGATGCAACGCTGGTCAGTCAGATTGCCGCCGGCGAAGTGGTGGAGCGCCCCGCGAGCGCGCTGAAGGAGCTGTTGGAAAATAGCCTGGATGCCCAGGCTACGCGCTGCGACGTCGAGATCGAAGGCGGTGGCATCACGCGCCTGAAAGTAGTCGACGACGGAGTGGGCATGAGCGCCGAAGACGCTGTGCTGTGCGTTGAGCGCCATGCCACCAGCAAAATTCAGCAATTTGACGATTTGATTCGAGTGCAGAGCTTTGGTTTTCGCGGCGAAGCGCTACCCAGCATCGCAGCCGTGTCGCGATTTTCACTGTGCACACGCAGCACGGGCAGCGATGCGGGCACAGAAATCCGCATCGCGGGTGGCGGCGAGGCGGAAATCCGACCGGTGGGCATTCAGTTCGGTTGCACGGTTGAGATCAAAGATCTGTTCTACAATGTGCCGGCGCGACGCAAGTTCCTGCGTTCAAGCGCCACTGAGGCCGGTCACTGCGCCGATGTCGTTCAGAGCATGGCGCTGTGTCGACCGGACGTGGCGTTCAGCTTCAGCCGCGATGGGCGTGTGACACGCCGCTTTCTGCGCGCCGCCGATCGAGGTGAGCGCGTGCAATCGATTCTGGCCGACGAGACCCTGACGCATGTGGCCGGCACGCGGGGGCCGTTGCGCCTGGAGGCCTTCCTGGCCAAGCCCGAACGCGCCACCTCGGGGGCCACTGCGCTGAGCTTGTTCGTCAACGGCCGCAGCGTGAGGGATCGCCGCATTGCCGCTAGCGTCGCCCAAGCTTATGGCAGCGTGCTCGAACGCGGCCGCTACCCGCGCGGCGTGATCTACTTGGAGCTACCCGGTGAATTGGTCGACATGAACGTGCACCCACAGAAAAGCGAGGTGCGTTTTGCCGACCCGCGCGCTGTGTGCGACGCGATCTATCACCTGATCTCGCGCCAATTGTCGGAAACGTTGTCGCTGCCCACAGGGCCCCGCGTTGCCCCCATTCCGCGACAGAACGCAGGCGTTGCTCCGACCCGACCGGGTGCGCCGTCTGCCTCAGTGGGCGAAACGGCAGAAGCACTCCCACTCGCTAGCGCAGAGGCTTCCGATGCGATCTCCCCGACCTACGAGACCTCAGCGAACAACGCTGTCTTGGATGCGGCATTTGCCGTGCAAGATGCGGCGCGCCCGATCACGCCGAATGAGCGCATCACTTGGTCGAGCCTGGCCTTCGTGGCGCAACTCAAGCAGACGTATTTGCTCTGTGAGGGCGACGACGCGCTGTACATCGTCGATCAGCACGCAGCCGCCGAGCGCGTGACGTTCGATCGTTTGCGCAAACAGTACCGCTCCCGCGCTGTGGCCTCCCAGGCATTGCTGTTCCCGTTGCTCATGGATGTGAACACGGAAGAGCGCGAGTTTGTCGCCCACAACGCAGAGCTTTTTTCGCGACTTGGGCTGTCCCTCGAAGTGCGCGGCGAGCGCCAATTGAGTGTGCATTCCATGCCCAAGTTGCTGCAGCGTGGCAGCTGTGAACGACTGGTGAGGGACGTGCTGAGCGAATCCTTGCGACGCGGGGGCCGCGCCTTCAGCGATGCGGTGGATTTGCAGCTCGCTACCATGGCCTGCCACGGCTCACTGCGCGCCGGAGACGCGCTTTCAGGCGGTGAAGCGACGGCGCTATTGCGCTCGCTGGATCAGGCGGATTTCGCGGGCTATTGCCCACACGGGCGGCCGGTGGTGGCGCGCCTGACTTGGGCCGAGCTTGAACGCAAGGTGGGGCGTCGTTGAGCGCGCGGCTGTTGGTCGTCGTGGGGCCCACGGCCTCCGGGAAGAGTGCACTCGCGATCGCTTTGGCGCAGCAATTGAACGGTGAGGTGATCAACGCCGACAGCGTGCAGATCTACCGTCATTTCGACATTGGTAGTGGAAAAGTACCCGCAACTGAACGCGGCGATATCCCGCATCATTTGATCGACGTGTGCGATCCGCACGAAATTGTCGATGCAGCCTGGTTCATTGGGCGCGCTGAACAAGCCTTAGCCGACATTCAGCGCAAGGGGCGCTTGCCGATTGTGTGCGGTGGGACTTTCTTGTGGGTGCGCGCGCTGCTTTACGGCCTTGCCCCCGCTCCGCCCCGGGATGAAGCGGTGCGCGCAACCCATCAACAGATCGCGAGCGAACAAGGTCGAACTGCGCTGCATCAGCAACTCGCCGCGGTCGACCCTCAAAGCGCTCAGCGCCTGTCGCCCAATGACTTTGTTCGCGTGAGCCGTGCGCTGGAAGTTTTTCAGCTCAGCGGAACACCGTTGAGCGATTTGCAGGCCGCCCACGGCTTCAAAAGCGCACGCTACAATGCAACACTGCTCGGCATTCGCCACACCAGCGACGAGTTGACCGCGCGTATCACCGAACGCACCCACAATATGTTCGCGGCGGGCCTGCTCAATGAAGTGCGCCAGTTGCGCAGCGCGGGCTATCGACACACGCGCGCGATGCAATCGGTGGGCTACCGCGAGGTGAACGCGGCGCTCGAACAGGCGGCCCAACCGAATCTCGCTGAGCTGGAGCAAGTCATTGTGCGTAAGACCCGCATCTTCGCGCGGCGTCAGCGCACTTGGCTGCGCGAGCAAGCCGTGACCTGGCTTGCTCCTTCTCAGGCCTTCGACGCGACCGCCTTGGGCTTGCGAGCCTGAAAAGCTGCACTCTCAGTGCTGTCGGCCGTGGCCGCTTGACTGCAATCGGGAGCAGGTGAGCAGAACGCCTACCTGGGTTCAGCCGCCAATGGGGGACACTGGCAGCTGACGTGCCAACTCGATCGACTGACACCGGGGCCAAGCCCGCTGCGGCAGTGCTTGCGGAATTGGCTCAAAACCTGTACTTTGGCACCTGTTTTGTTGGCGAAGTAGAGCAGTTCGAGTACGGGCTCTAATTCGGTTGATTGCTTGAAAGGTTGCACCTCATGGGTCGTCGAAGGCACTGGAATTGGTTCACTGGAATTGCCGCGGTATTGGGTTGCGTTGCCGCGTGTAGCAGTGGCGAAACGGCTAAGAGTAACGAGAACATTGCGAACAATGCGTGCACGCTGATCGAAACTGACGGCAGCTTTGAGTTGCAGTGCGCAGGCGGCCACAGCGTTCCCGTGGGCAACACCACCAGCGGGCAACTGGTAAATTCTTCTCATGAGCCGAGCGGCGCTCACTGTGACGCCGGTGGCGTCCGCCTCGATTTCGGCCACGACGACAACAACGACGGCGTGTTGCAACCGAACGAAGTGGAAACAACGCAGTATGCCTGCGCAGGGCGCAACGGGGCCGATGGGGGAATGAGCGTTGCCCGCAGCTTGATTGCGCTGATTGTTGAACCGCCCGGGGTGCACTGCGCCAGCGGCGGCGAGCTGGTTCAATCCGGTGTCGATGAGAATGGTAACAGCCGACTAGACGCCGCGGAGGTATCTGCGAGCGAGTACGTGTGCAACGGTGCGCAGGGCGACGCGGGCCTAAATGGTGTCGATGGCGTCAACGGGCTCAACGGCTTGAATGGCCAAAACGGGGCCGACGGAGCCACTGGGGCGCAGGGCGATCCGGGCGCCATGGGCGATCCGGGCGCCATGGGTGATCCCGGGGCCATGGGCGATCCGGGCCCGATGGGCGATCCGGGCCCGATGGGCGATCCGGGCACAGCGGGTGACGCGGGTGCAAATGGTCTGAGCACGCTGGTACTCATCACCCCCGAAGATCCGGGCGGCCACTGCGGCGCAGTTGCAGGAATCAAGATTGAGTACGGCCTAGACGACGACCGCGATGGCGTGCTCGATATCCCGGCTGAGCGAGATGGCACACAGTATGTGTGCGGCGGAATGAATGGCTCCACAGGGCCACAAGGGCCCCAGGGCGACGCAGGTCCAATGGGCGGCGACGGCTACAACAGTCTGGTCGCCGTGAGCGTTGAAAACCCGGGGGCGAACTGCACCTATGGCGGTCAACGTATCGACTGGGGTTTGGACAGGAACCGCAACGGCGTCCTGGACACACCGATGCCGGTCACCCCGATGCTCGATGGCGGCGGTGTAGTCGACGGTGGTGCCGACGGTGGCGTGGGCGGCAGTGGCCCGGTGCCAGATGGCGGCATGTCGTACAGCGAAGTCGATGGGACGTCGTACGTGTGCAGCCCCGCGCCGGCAATCAATAGCCTCGTCAGTGTCAGCCATGAAGGGCAACAGATCTACGTCCAGTACTGGAATGCAAACTGCAACTGGTACAACTGGTCTTATCACGGCTGCTATGCCTGGCATTGGGTGCCCGGCCACTGTGCACCCAGTGACGGTGAACGCATCGACTGGGGCCTGGATGACAATCGCGATGGCGTCCTCGATCCGAACGAGATCGATGGCACTCGCTACGTCTGCAACGGCGAGACCACTCTGGTCAGTATCAACCCCGAGCCGCTGCAAAACTACGTCCAGTATTGGAACAGCACATGCAGCTGGGACTGGTACTGGGGCTGGTGGCAGGGTTGTTGGGCTTGGCACTGGGTGCCGGGTGCGTGTTCACCCTCCACAGGCCAGCGCATCGATTGGGGCTTGGACGACGACCGTGATGGTGTCCTCGATCAAAATGAAATCGATGGCACTCGCTACGTGTGCGATGGCCAGACTAGTCTCGTCAACGTCTCGCCCGAACCAGTGCAGAACTACGAGCAGTATTGGAACGCTCAGTGCGTTTGGCACGCGGGGCAGTGGAACTACAGCTGGTACAGTGGCTGGTACTACTCGCCCGGCTTCTGGACTGGATGCAACGCTTGGCATTGGGTCGACGGTGCTTGCTTCCCGAATGCTGGGCAAAAGATTGACTGGGGTCTTGATGACAACAGGGATGGCGTCCTCCAACCTGGGGAAGTCGACGGGACGCAGTTCGTCTGCGACGGTGCCGACGGCATGCCGCCTCCGCCTCCGCCTGGCGACGCGGGTCCCTAAACCGTTGACAACGCGGTCACGCCAAACGGGCACAGTTCAAGCTGTGCCCGTCGCGTTTTGTGCCGTCGCCGATTTACAGCGAGGGTCGAGGCGCGCCTTGGCACAGTCAGCTCTTCGACAGCGACAGCGAGCTATCCAGCAAAGAGACGAATGAACCGGCCTCGCGGGGGCGGTTGTCGATGATTTCGGCGACGGGGACGGTGGGGCTCAGCGCGCTGCGTTCGACCACGAGCGGGGACAGCGATGTGCCGGCGCTGTGCTCAACGTGACCCGGTTGAGCACTTTGATCCGCTGTAAGTTCATTGGCGAAATTCGGGCGACCCTGATCGAAGCTCGCCAGATCTTCTTGGGCGCTGGGCGGCGGCGCCAGATCATCGGTGTAGGCACCGGCAAAACCGCGCGACGGAAGCGAAAGCTCCAAATCGGAGGCCTCGTCTGCTGCGAGCGGCGGCATGTCCAACTCCAGCTCGGGGCCTGGACCACTGCCGGCTTCCAACCCAATCGTTGCGCCCATCTGCTCCATGGTGGGCGCGGTGGGTTCGGATTCCATCGTGGGCCGCTGACTGTCGCGTTTGGTCTGCAGGGGAATTGCGGCCTCTTCGCCGAACATCATTCCGCCAGGCTCGATTTCGAGCTCGCCAGCCGGCACTGAGGGCATACCTCGCGGAGGGCTGCTGGATTCCACCCTTCCAACAGGCAGGTGCTCAGCGCCGTCGTTCAGCGGCATCACACCGTCGGGCAACTCGGAATTCAGATCGCTGAAGTCATCGGGGCCGCGCGCACTCTGGACGGCATGAAAGGCGGGAACGGGAGGCGGCGCGGATTCATCCACGTCGATCTCGACGACTTCCACCTCAACGTCGACCAGATCCTCATCAATCCCGTATTCACTCCCCGGCACTGAACGCAGCTCGACGACAGCGCTAGCAGCGCGGGCTCGCGGAAGCGCCGCGTTATGACGCACCCGTTCGAGCAGCTGCTCCAGCCGCGCAACGCGCTGGGTGCTACCGGTCGAATAGACGCTCACTGGCTCTCCGCAGAACGATTGATCTCTTGCAGCACATCGACGTAGTTGCGCCCTTGGGCCAAAAGCCCGCTGGCGCGTTCAGCAGCACGCACCGAGCTGGCGAGCAGTCGCACGCGATCGTCATCACGGTGAATCGGGGTCACCACTGCGTGCCGCCCCATCGCGCGGCCCACCGCGCCTTGCGCAATCGCTGCGACGAAGTCGTCTCCGTTGGGGCCAAATGGCGACCCAGTCACCGTGAGCACCAGTGCCTTGCCCCACAGCTCCATACCCAAGGAACCCAAACCCATTAACGCCCACTCGCCACCCAAGTGATCCACCACGGCGCTTGGGCTCGCATGTTGCACTTCGCCCAAGCCCAGTGCCGCACGGCGGCCGAGCTCGGTCCCAATAGAATGGCCGAAATCGCGGCGCGCTTCTTCAGTCAGGCCCGAGAGTAAGTGGGTGATTGAATCGACTGGGAGAAGCAGGCGCGGCCCAGAGCCCTGGGTGGTGATCTGCCCTCGGCCAAGCTCAAATCGAAACGCATTCGCGGGGTTGAAAGCTGCAGCGCTCATTGGTTTTCTGGCCCGCAGCGGTGGTGTGGGCCGCGGACTGGGGATTATAGGCTGCGCCCGGCCGTGGCTGTCAAATCCCGCTCATATATTGGCTAATCCAGCCCTTTGGCTGTGACTTTCTTGCGTGGAACGCGCCGCCGCAGGCAGCACAGCAGCACCAGGGCCCCCAGGTTTTCGTAAGAAAAGGCTGCGCTTTGGGTCATTGGCTTGAGGCCGCAACCGCCGCTGACTTGATAGCCTTCATTCGCGGCACTGCTGTCGAGCGCGACGGGAATTGCTTTGCTGGCAACAGTGCGGCCGTCGAAAAGCAGGCTCACCTCCGCTTGCTGGCCGCCGCTCGCAGCAACCCCCTTGATTTGAAAGCTGAACAAGCCGGGCACCTCTTCCTTCAGATCGGTGGCAATCCGGGCGTTGTTGGTGCGCAAGGCCAAACGACGGCTTGAAACACCGCCCACCGGGCGACCGTCTTTGTCGCGCAACTGCACCAGCCCTCGGATCTTGGCATCGGGTGTGGGTCGCAAAAATTCACTGCCCAGCACGATCGCAGTGTGCTGGCC
>DATJEQ010000075.1:0-5902 GCA_035496495.1 Polyangiaceae bacterium | reverse complement strand
CCGCAAAGACGACTTCCGTCGCGAGATCATGAACTTCATTGGCGCCAAGGCCATTGAAGGCAAAAAATTCGATTGGCAAACGAACGACCGTTTGCGCCGTGCCCTAGAATTGAAGCTGTTCGAAGACCAGAAAGACAGCATCAAGCTGAAGACGCTGGTGAGCGCCGTGGTTGACAAAGAGACCCAGGAAAAGATCGACATCATCAAGAGCCGCCTCATCCGCTACTTCGGCTACAACGAAGTCAGCGCAACCGACGTGCTCAACTACGTCGCCTCAATCTTCGCCCGCGGTGACGCCAAGGAATAGTGGCGCTACGGGGCTCTGGGCGCCGAGTTGTCCCTGGGTGGGGTGGCGCTCGGCGCGTCACCGGGCAGCCGCGCTTGCTCCAGGTTGTTGTCTTGCGGCTTCTGGGGCTCAGCGGCTAGCTTGCGCACTGCTTCGTCGAGTTGTTGAAAGCCCTGCTGCAATTGCAATTTCTGGCGATCGCTGAGTGACGATGGCGCGCTGCGTTGCAGTTCGGTGCTGTAGTGCAGCCACTGCTGGGCGCGGACGAGATCGCCCAATTTGAGAAGGGTGAGGCCGCGGTACAATCCGTATTCGGCGCGTTGTGCGAGCGACCATTGTTGGAGGTTCGGCTCGGCACGATCGAATTCGTCTTCGGCCTCAATGTAGTTGCCTTGGCTGTAGAGTTCGCAGCCGTAGTTCGTGCTCGCGCAGCCTCCGAGCAGCAGCAGGGCAAGGAGCGTCGCTCCAAGCGGTGGCCCAGACGTCGGTGAGTGGATCATGCAGGCTCGGGGGCTCCGTAGAGAGGGGCCAATGGCTCAATCTTATCCTGAAGCCACCCAGGTTGGCTCACTTGTTATTAAGTACTGGAAGTCATTGATAAATGAATTGTGCCACAGAAGGTGTATTGGATGGCACAATGTCGGTAATAGTGGCACTAAGTGGCACACCCCATTAGTACCCCGCGATCTCTCAGACCTAGACCATGACAACTGCCGCCGATTTTCCCAGTCGCTACAAGGCCCTGAACAAGCTCGGCTCGGGCGGAGGCGGTGAGGTGTGGGCGGTGCGGGACCGCCCCAGCGCTCAGCAGTATGCCCTCAAGATACTGTCAAAAGGCGCCACTGCCGGCGAAATGGAAGCCCTGGTGCGCGAAGTCTCCGCGCTGAGCGGGTTGGAGGGCTTGGGGTTTCCGCGCGTATTGCAGTTCGGACGCCTAGCGGATGGTCGCCCGTACATGGTGCGCGAACTGGTGCAAGGGCGCAGCCTACAGGAGATGATCACGTTAGCGCGTGATTGGCAGGGGGCGCTCAAGGCGTTGCTGGGCGCTGCGCAACAACTGACCCGCGTTCATCGCGCTGGGTTTTTTCATGGCGACATCAAACCCGCCAACATCATTGTGGAGCCCAGCGGTCGCGCCACCTTGGTGGATCTGGGTCTAGCCGCTCCTTGGCAAGAAGGCGGCAGCGATGTGCGAGGGCTCACACCGCGCTACGCCGCCCCGGAGTTGATGCAAGGTGGTGCCTTATCGCCGCGGGCTGAGGTGTACGCGTTTGGCGCGGCCTTGGACGAAATGCTGCAAAGTTTCGATCTAGAAATGGAGATCCGCGGCGATTTGACCAAGGTGGCACGCCGCGCTACCCATCACGATCCGACCCAACGGTATCCCTCTGCCGATGAATTCGCTTCCGATTTGCAGCGAGCAGCGCGGATCAGCGTCGACGTTGCGGGCGATGATTTGGCCTTGGTCTGGCCCATTGTAGATCTTGAGCCGACTTCGGCGCGCTTGCTGTCGCAAGTGAACGCGATGCAGCCGGGCTCGGTGCTCTCCATCGCGGGGGATCAGGGTTCGGGGCGTAGCGTACTGCTGCGGCGTTTATGTTGGGCCTTGGGCCTCAATGGAATTGCTCTGTCTTGGGTGGATGCCAGTGCGCTTTCTGCTTCTGCGCACAGTGATTCTGCGCACGGCAAGCTCACAATCAAGGATTTTCTCAATCAGGAGCTAGCTGAACACACGGATTTGAATGGTGTGCGCATCTTGGTCGACAACGCCGAACAGCTGGATGCGGCCAGCGTCGAGTTATTGTTGGAGGCCAAGCGCAAAGGCGCCTGTTTGATCGTCGTGGGCGAGGGGCCCCTGTGCAAAGGTGCGGGAGTTTTCGAAGTCCCGGCGCTGGGTGAATTCGCGGCGATTGAATTGCTGCGCCGCGCCGTGCCGTCGCTCACAGCAACGGTGAGCAAGCGGCTCATTGAAAATGCGGGGGGCCGCCCCGGGCAGATGCGCAAGCTGGTCGGCCTGATCGCAATGAAGCCGGTCGTGCGTGAAGAAGATATCGACGAATTGATCAGTGGACTGGACGAGCTGAGCCAAAAGGCCCCCGGCGACCCCTTGGAGCGCGCGCAATATTATCTGGAACACGGCCGCTACAATGCTGCCAGCACGGCGTTGGGTGCAGCGGCGGATTCCACGCAAAAAACGATCGTGCAAGCGCGCATAGCCGTGGGCTTAGGTCAAGGGCGCGACGCTATCGGGTTGCTCGAAGGGTTGCAGGAGGCAGTGGCTAGCCTGTCACCGGAAGGCCAGAAATCCTGGAATTTTTGGTACGCGCGCGCGTTGATCGCCGTCGACGATTACTCCCGCGCTCTGGAGGTGCTCGCCCGAGTGAAGAGCGAAGAGGACGCATTGGGTGTCGAAGCATTGGTCTTCGAAGCCTTTGCGTTCGGCCAACTGGGCAAAAGCGAGCAAGCCGTTGCTCAGCTGGAGCGAGCGGTGAGCATTGCGCAAGATCTCAAGCTTCCGCGCACCACAGGGGTGGCGCTCGCCTGTTTGGGCCTCGTGCGTCAACGTCGCAAAGAAGGCAGCCAAGCACTGGAGGCCTATCGTAAGGCAATTGTCGCTGCCACGGAGGCCAACGACGCCAGCACCCTGGGCACCGTGCAAATGAATTTGGCGTCGCAATTGGAGATCAGCGGCGACATCGCTGGTGCCATGGAGCTGTACGCGGCCGCCGCCGACATGGGTCGCCGATCAGGGCGTCTGTCGACGGTGCGCAACGCGTTGCTCAACCTCGCCAATGCGGATCTTTATTTAGGGCGACTGGCGCGTGCTCGCTTCACCATTGAAACGTTGGAAAGCCAGAGCGCAGAACTGAGCCCGCTGCAGCGCGCGCAACTGTTCGGTCACCAGGCGGCGCTGCTGCTTCAAGAAGAGTTGTTGGAGCAGGCTGCAGAGCAGTTCAATCGTTGCGCTTCAGCCTACGAGGCTTTGGGGCGTAGCTTGGACGCGGCGGAAGCGCTGCTGGAAGGCGTGCTCGGCAAGCCAGCAGGGGCACAGGCGAGCACTTTGGGCCAACAAGTGGAGCGCGCGCGCTCTTTGTTAGGTGATTCAACGCTGCATGGCCCGTTGCTCTTGCTCGCAACCGCGCGCGTGCAAGCAGCGGCCGGTGATGAAGCTGCCGCGCGTGAGTCAATCAACGCGGCGATCCACGCAGCCCGCAGCGTGGGCGAGCGGGATTGGGTGTGGCGCTCACTTTCGGCGCGCGCCGATCTTGAAGCCAATGGCGGGCAGCCCATCATGGCTCGGCGTGATCGCGAAGAGGCACTGGCCGTATTGGAGGAGATTGCAACTCGGCTGCCGCGCGATTTGCGCGAAGTGTTTTGGAATGATCCCAGGCGGCGTCACCTGCGTGAGCTGGTCGAACAGTCCTTGGGGCACGCCTCGACGCACTTGTTCATGCCTCAGTTGCAGGCGCCTATTGCGCGCGGCTCGGGCTTGAGCGCCATCTCATCGATCAGCAGCACGCCACTGGAACAACGGCTGACCCGGATCTTGGAAATCAATCACGAGCTATTGGCGGATTTCGATTTGGAGACACTGACCGCTCGAGTGATGGAACACGCTGTTGATTTGCTGAGTGCGGAGCGGGGCATCGTGATTTTGCGCGATCCCGACGGTCAGCTGCAGGTGCACACCGCTCGCGGGCGGTCAAAAGATCCCGAAAGAACTGAATTTTCTCGTTCAATTGCCGAGCAAGTCATGGCGACTCGCTCCGCCGTGATCACTCGCAACGCCCGCCAAGACGCACGACTCAATTCCTTTGAATCCGTCCATCAGTTGATGTTGGAAGCCGTTGCCTGCGTTCCGATCCCGGCGCGCTCGGGGGTGCCACTGGGGGCCCTGTATTTGGAAGCCCGGCAGAAGCCAGGTCGCGTTTTTGAGCAAGAAATTCCGATGCTGCAGGCCTTTGCCGATCAAGTGGGGCTGGCGTTGGAAACGGCTCGATTGGTGCTTGAAAATCGCAACAAGGCTGACGAGTTAGGGCGCACTAATGCTCAACTGCGTGAAGCCGAACAAGACCTGCGCGAATTGCTCGGTGAACGCACTGAGAAATTGAAATTAGTGCGCCGTCGCCTGCGCGACGTTCGGGAGACGCTCAACGCTCGCTTTGGTTACCACGGTATGGTGGGCACCAGCGAGGCGATGCGGCGCATTTACGCCTTGATCGATCGCATCAAAGACACGGACGTGCCGCTGCTCATTACGGGTGAAAGTGGCACCGGTAAAGAGGTGGCGGCGCGGGCAATCCACCGCGCTTCTCCCCGCAGCAAGCAGCCCCTGCTCGCAATCAACTGCGGCGCAATTCCCGAACACTTGTTGGAAAGCGAACTCTTCGGTCACGTGCGCGGTGCCTTCACCGGCGCGGATCGCGAACGCAAGGGCTTGATCCGCGAGGCGGAAGGCGGCGCCGTGCTGCTCGATGAAATCGGCGAGATGCCTCACAAGATGCAGGCGGGCCTTCTGCGCGTACTGCAAGAGTGTAAAGTGCGACCGGTGGGTGGCGCCAAAGAAGAGTCCGTCAATGTGCGCTTCATGTTCGCCACGCACCGTGACTTGCAGCAGCTCGTGAGCGAAGGAAAATTTCGCGAAGATCTGTACTACCGGATTCATGTGATCGAGGTGAAGTTGCCCTCGCTCGGGAATCGACGCGACGACATCCCCGCGCTGGTCGAGCATTTCCTGGGCATCTTCGCGTCGCGCTACCGTCGCGACAAGAAATCCCTCTCGCGCGAAAGCCTCAAAGCACTGATGGCTTACGATTGGCCCGGCAACGTCCGTCAACTGGAGCACGTGCTGCTCAACGGCTGGATCATGAGCGAGGGAGACGAAATAGAACCACAGGATTTAGAGCTCCCCAATCGAGCGCGCGGCTCAAGCCTCCCCAGGGCAGGTTCAGCCCACCCCAGTGCGGCACCAGCGCCTGATGCAGAGCAGGATGCCGCCGCTCCCAAACACCGCAACGAGGAGCGCGAGAAGATCTTGGAAGCTTTGCGTGCTTGCAGCTGGAATCGGGTGAAAGCCGCTGAATTTAGCGGTATTCCACGGCGTACTTTTTACCGTCGTTTGCGCGAGTACAAGATCCAGTGAACGCAATCGGAAGCGAGCAAGGCCCTCGGCGCAGGAAGCAAAGCGGCGGTTCACGCGGCGCGATCCCAGCGCTACTGTGCGCGCTGGTGAGCTGTAATTCGTCGCACAAGGCTCCCACTCCGGTGAGCAGCGGCGCTCACTCGGCTCCGCCCGCTGCCGTGGCGGCTGCCAGCCACTTGCTCGGGATCGGCGATCCGGCGCCGCCGGTTGCTGTCTCGGTGCACACTGGCATGATGGCGCGTTTACCGGATTTAGGGCCCAAATCGGTGGCGGTCTTCTTCTGTCCGTCGATCACTGCCGCCGGTTGCACCGCGCCGCTGCTCGCTCTGCGTGATAATTGGCTCAAGCTGCGGCCCGTGCTGGGCATGGTCATCGCTATCTTGGGAGAAGATCGCACTGTGCTTCGTGAGTATGCTTATGCCCAGGAATTGCCCTTCTTGCTCTCCAGCGGCGCGGGCGGTGCGCTCGCCAAG